>JBDLTI010000056.1:0-12043 GCA_039805865.1 Pseudomonadota bacterium
GGCGAAGGTACCGCCATGAGCGCCTTCGGACTGAGCGATTTCATTTTCGTGGTGCGGGAACTGCAGATCAGCACCACCGCCATGGATATCAAAATGGTTGCCGAGCAGCGCGCTGCTCATGGCAGAACATTCAATGTGCCAGCCCGGGCGACCATCGCCCCAAGGCGAGGCCCATGCCGGCTCGCCGGCTTTGGCGTGCTTCCACAGCACGAAGTCGAGTGGGTCTTCTTTGGCGCCGGCCACGGCCACGCGCTCGCCGGCACGCAGATCATCTAGTGATTTGCCAGAGAGCTTGCCATAGCCTTCAAACTTACGCACGGCAAAGTTCACATCGCCATCACCCCCCTGATAGGCCAGGCCCTTATTCTCCAGGGTGCCGATCAGATCCAGCATTTCCTGCACGTATTCGGTAGCGCGCGGCTCTTTGGTCGGGCGCAACACGCCGAGGGCATCACTATCTTCATGCATGGCGGCAATGTAGTGATCCGTCAGTTGCTGAATGGTTTGGCCCCGCTCATTGGCGCGGTTGATGATCTTGTCATCGATATCGGTAATATTCCGGACGTATTCCACCTGATAGCCTTGAGCCATTAACCAGCGGTAGACCATGTCGAAGACCACCATGACCCGGGCATGACCCAGGTGGCAGAAGTCATAAACCGTCATGCCGCAGACGTACATGCGCACCTGCCCCGGATGAATCGGTTTCAACGGTGTTTTTTCGCGGGCGAGGGTGTTATAGATCGAGAGCATGAGAGGCTAAAGTAATCAGGAAAATACGGATAAAATGCGTCTTTGAATATAGCACGAACTACAACAACCTCTCCCCACCACTCTGGAGCATTCCTTTATGCAAACCGTGATTCTGAACACCAATATGGGTGCCATTACCGTAGAACTCGATACCGAACACGCACCGGTTTCTGCCGCTAACTTTCTGTCGTACGCCAAAGATGGCACCTACAACAACACGATTTTTCACCGTGTGATCAACGGCTTCATGATTCAGGGCGGTGGTTTCGAGCCAGGCATGAAGCAAAAGCCGACCAAGGCACCGATCAAGAACGAAGCCAACAATGGCCTGAAGAACACGACCGGCACCCTGGCTATGGCGCGCACCAGCGACCCGCATTCGGCAACCGACCAGTTCTTTATCAATGTGGCTGACAACGATTTCCTCAACTTCAAGAGCGAAACGCCACAAGGCTGGGGCTATGCCGTGTTCGGCAAAGTCACCGATGGCATGGATGTGGTTAACAAGATCAAGGCTGTTAAAACCGGCACCAGCGGCTTCCACCAGGATGTGCCGAAGGAAGACGTTATCATTCAGTCGGTTACCGTTAAATGATTTTCTTTGCGTCCGATGTTCATCTGTCATCGGACACCCCGGCCATTACGGCACGCTTCCTGAGTTTTCTGGAACGTGCCCGCCGGGAAGCCCAGTCGGTTTATTTGCTGGGCGATATCTTTGAATCATGGGTAGGCGATGAGGACCTGGGTCTCAAAGCCTATCAGCCGGTGTTCAAGGCACTGAAAGAAACGGCTCAGGCGGGTGTTGCGGTTTATTTCATGGCCGGCAACCGGGACTTTATGGTGAGCAAGCAGGTACTTGCCGAGCTGGGTATTGAGCTGCTTGAAGACCCGTACGTGCTTTCCACCCCCAACTGGCAGTTTGTGCTCTCTCATGGCGATCTGTACTGCACGGGTGACGTGAAGTACCAGGAATTCCGCGCAAAAGTGCGCATCCCCGAAAACCAGGCAAAGTTTCTGCGCCTCCCCTATTGGCTGCGTCGGGCCATTGCGAGCTGGATACGCTGGCGCAGCAAAGGCCGCCGCTACGATGCCCAAACCGGCAGAATTACCGACGTTGATCTAGGGACAGTCGAAGATGAAGCGCGTCGCTTCGGGTATGCCACGATGATTCACGGGCATACGCACCGCCCCGCTACCCACGACGTGATTGTGGATGGCATCCATGTCGAACGTTGGGTCTTGGCCGATTGGTCGGCCGAACGCGGGGAATACCTCGCCTGGGATGACCAGGCAGAAGCAGCACAGCTCACCCGCCACACTATTTAGCCTCAGTTAAGTCGCTGTTAAGCTACATCGGCTTGAATTGGGGTTTTCAGATACCATATACGTGCTGAAATTCTTTTTTGCCCGTTTATTCACTTTGTTTTTATTGAGGAATTGACCCATGGATGTTCGCTCGACCTCGTCTTATAGCGGCGTAACCATTAACGCAGGCCGTAACCAGGTACTTCGAAACACCTACTGGCTGCTGGCGTTGTCGCTGATCCCTACCGTTATCGGTGCTGTTGTCGGCCTAAGCTCTGGCGTGCCGATGCTGATGGCCGGTAGCCCGATCATGGGCATGCTGGTGTTCTTTGGCATCGCCTTCGGTTTGATGTGGGCCATTCAACGCAACAAGGATAGTGGCGCCGGTGTGCTGCTGCTCCTGGCCTTTACCTTCTTCATGGGCGTGATGCTCTCGCAGATTCTGAGCGTGGCACTCGGCATGAGCCATGGTGGCGAGCTGATTGCCATGGCCGGTAGCGCTACTGCGGCGATCTTCTTCTCGCTGGCGATGTACACCAGTGTAAGCAAGCGTGATTTCAGCTTCATGGGCAACTTCCTGTTTGCCGGTCTGATTCTGTTGATTCTGGCTTCTATTGCCAATATCTTCCTGGCCATCCCGGCCATGGCGATAGCCATTTCAGCCATCGGCGCCCTGCTCTTTACCGGTTACCTGCTGTTCGATCTAAGCCGCATTGTTAACGGCGGTGAAACCAACTACATCACAGCCACGCTGGCGGTGTATCTGGACATCTACAACCTGTTCGTCAGCCTGCTCAACCTGTTGATGATCTTTAATGGCAACGACCGCGACTAAGCAAGCGCGTTCTAGCCAACAAAAACAGCCCTGCGGGGCTGTTTTTTATTGTTTCGTTTCAATGAGTTAAAAAAATGTTATAAATTCTGTCAACGGTTGCTGAAGACACTGCGTTATTTGCCCTACGCGGTCTGAAATCTGGACTGAACAACCACACAGAGGTTTACCAAATGGGCAAGAAAGCTTCAACAGAATTGGTCGTGCGCCAGCTGGAGCACTCGCTGCACATGACGTCCAAAGAAATCGAAGGCCTGGGTCGCAATTCCGCCGTATGCGACTACGATCTGGGTCTGCTGGATCAAACCAGCATGAAGAAGTGCCTGGCTGACTCTCTCAAGCTATTTATCGAGGAAATCGCCCGCTTTAAAACCAAGAACGGTGCTGCCTACAAGCTGGCGCGCCAGCTCTTTTCAGACTCCTACCTGAATAGTGCGCAACTGATCGTTAAGGTTGCTGCCTAAAGCTTAGCAACCGCTGCAGATAGCAAAACGCCCGAGCATCCCTCGGGCGTTTTTTATGGGCCGCTACTTCAATCAGGCGCGACGGAACATAGCAATCGATTCCACATGCGCCGTATGCGGGAACATATTGGCAATACCCGCACCCAGCATCTCATAACCCTTGGTATTCACCAGAATATCGGCATCACGCGCCAAAGTGGCCGGATTACACGAGACATACACAATGGTATGTGGTGCCTTACCACGGGGTGCATCCGCATCTGGCAGCGCCTGAACCAGTGCCTGGGCCCCATCCCGTGGTGGATCGATCAGCATGCGATCGAGCTTACCCAGGCGCTCCCAGATCGGCTGACAATCGAGGAACAGGTTGGCCGCAAAGAAACTGGTCCTATCACTCAGGCCATTGAACGCGGCATTCTCTGCCGCCCGCTCTACCAACGCTTCGCTGCCTTCAACCCCCACAACGGTGGCACCGCTGTAGGCGATGGGTAAGGTAAAGTTACCCAGCCCACAGAACATATCGGCAATGCGTTCGCCCGGCTGCGCATCAAGGAGCCGCATGGCTTTGGTGACCAAAGCATGATTAATGGCCGGGTTTACCTGTGTAAATTCAGTCGGTGCAAACTTGAGCGTGAGGCCGTAATTGGGAATCCGGTACGCCAGTAACGGCGAATCTTCCGACAACAAGGGGACGACCGTTGCCGGGCCGCCCGATTGCAGGAACCAGCGGATCTGATGCTGTGCGCCAAAAGCTTGCAGCATCGCCCGATCAGCGTCTGTGAGCGGATCCATATGCCGCAGCAGAAAAACGGTATCCAGACGCCCGGCGATTTCCGGGTGCTCGCCCACGGCCACTTCCAGTTGCGGCAAACGGTCTGGCGCAGACATGCCGGCAAATAGCGCCCGCAAAGGCAGTAATAGATCAGACACGTGCTTCGGCAGAATGCTGCATGAACTCATGTCGGCAATGTAACTGCTGCGCCGCTCATGAAACCCGACCAGCACCCCGCCTTTTTTAGGCACCAGGCGTACGGACAACCGGGCTCTGAAACGATAATGCCAGGTTGGACCCGCTATCGGCGAATAAATCGATGACGGACGGACGTTGCCAATGTGGCTTAGATTGTCTTCCAGTACCCGCTGTTTGGCGGCAATCTGCAATGATGGATCGGCATGCTGCAATGAACAGCCGCCGCACACGCCGAAATGCGGGCAACGCGGTGTGACGCGGGTTGAGGCCGCCCGATGAACCTCGGTGACGCGTGCCTGCTCAAAACTGGGCTTGCGGCGATAACTTAGCCAGGTGACCAGTTCTCCTGGCAAGGCCCCTTCAACAAAGATGGTTTTACCGCTATCTCGGGCGATACCCTGACCGGCGTGGTCGAGCGACTCAATAGTTCCAACTGGCATAAATTTTAGGCGCTATCCCGCGCATGAAAGTAAGAGAATCAGGCCAGAATTGTACTTGATCGCCTGTCTCAGCACTGTGGTTTTGAGACGCTGTTGCCAAAGAGCAAACTGTGTATAATTTAATCAGACTGCTTGTGTAGTCATGTCTTGCTGGGTCTTTCCTGCAGGATATTCTTCAACGACCTTTATCAAAGGGAAGAAAATGAAACAATCACTTCTGGTTGCTGCTCTGATCGCTCTTGCTGTTTCTGCTTGTGGCAAAAAAGAAGCCCCGGCTGCTCCTGCTGCCCCGGCTGCTGCCCCAGCTCCTGCTGCTGCCGCTCCTGCTGCACCTGCTGCTGCTCCTGCAGCCGCTCCTGCACCAGCTGCTGCACCTGCACCAGCTGCCAAGTAATCGCTTCTGCGATCTTGGAACCGCTTCGGCGGTTACGAAAAACCGGCCTTTTGGCCGGTTTTTTTATGTCGCTATTGTCTGAATCGTTAACCAGTCAAACCCATCTTGCTGATTGGCCAGATAAAAACAGTCTGGCACCTCTCCAAGCGCCTCCCGCACCGACTGCAAAACATGCTCGGGGCTGTTGTTAGACTGCGACAAATGGGCCGCAACAACATGCTGGAGACGATCCAGATTCAATCCAGCCAGAAACCCTGCCGCATCGCGATTGCAGAGATGGCCATAACGACCGGCAATACGTTGCTTGAGGCTATCGGGATAAGACGAATTGGCCAGCAGCGCCGGATCATGATTGAACTCAAGCACCAGGCCATCGCATTCCTGTAAAGAGCGTTCTACATGCGGCGTTAGCATACCTAGATCCGTCAAAACACCCAGGCTGAGCGCGCCACAAGCAATGACATACTGCACTGGCTCTCTTGCATCATGGGGCACCGGGAACGGACGCACTTCAATAGCACCCAGCTCGAAGGGATTGTGACTATCTATCAGTCGGAGCGTCACCCCATTGCAGGCTTCAGCAGAACGCGTATGTAATGCGGCATGGGTGCCGTGCGTTAAGTAAACCGTCGCACCCGTCTTACGTGCCAGCGCCATAACGCCACCGATATGGTCGCCATGCTCATGCGTCACTAAAATGGCATCTAAGCCTTTGGGGTCTACCCCACGTGCTTCTATTCGTGCCATGACCTGGCGCAGGGGTAAACCGCAATCGATCATGAGGCGGGTCGAACCCGCCTCGATCAGTAATGCATTCCCCTCGCTACCGCTGCCGAGAGAGGTAAAACGAATCACCGTAACTGCTGAAGCAACAGATCCAGAATCTGACGTGCAATTGGCGACACATCCGCCTGACCAGAGTTTCCTGGTGCCAGAACAATCACATTGGTCGGACCACCCGATTGTTGCTCACGCACACTGATTCGATACTGGACCTTGGTAGGAACCTTGTCATCTTTACTGCGCCAGAAAGCCAGGCTAGACCAGAAACCACCACTACTCTTCTCGACAACCGATTTGTCATCAGAGTCGACATAGCGTACGTAATACAAACCGCTGGCACGTTCACGATCTTCAACCGTAAAGCCAACACGATCCAGAGCAAGGCCAATTCGACGCCAGCTGCGATCAAAGTTGTCATCTACGACGAGCATGGCACCACCATCCGGTGCCGTACCCATCTTGGCTTTATCTACGGATACTGATTTACCGCCGTCAAAATCCTTGGCCAGTTTTTTGGCTTCGACTTCGTCGACACCATCAAACTTGAACATCAGACGACGCAACATTTCTGCTTCCAGCGTCGGGTCTGCATCCCGTGGCTGCCAGCGTGTCTCGCTCTTGCCCTCGGTGACATACACTTCAACCATGCCCCGATGGCTAATAAAGATATCCGTCGTACCCGGCTTGGGACCCTTTTCAAGACGCGTACGGTATTTGTCACGTTCTGCTGTTGAATACAAGGTGCCGAGCACTTTGCCCAGGAAACCCTGGATAGCACCACCGGGAACGCTGGCGCGATTTTCAGCCCAATCCGTTTCCATCACACCGGTCTGCGGGTTTTCGCTTTTGAGAATAAAGCCATTTTCCTGCCAGAACGCCTTGGTGACATTCCAGGCTTTGTCCTCGGGCACGGTCACCACCAGCCAGCGATGATTACCCTGACGTTCAACTTTGGCGACCCCACGTGCACCTTCCGGCAGCACAGTTTCGTCTGAGTTCTGACGCTGAGCCACTTTATTTTTGGCGTTGATCTGCGAGAACACGGCTGTACCCGTCGTCGCCACATTAGGTGCCGCATATTGACCGCTATTCGTTGGACGCGTCAGATCCGGTGGAATGTCCAGTGGTGGAGCCTTAGCCGCAGTGCCGTAGTCGATCTTCTTCGATTCGGGCAAGTAGGAACATCCAGCAACCAGGGCGGCCAACACAACCAGGCCAAGCTGTAGCGAGCTACGGGTCATTAACTTCATTAGATCAGAGTCCTGCCTGCTTCATGGCGGCGCGCACGCGTTCATGGAACGCCGGTGCCAATTGCGTTAGAGGTAAACGTAGGCCATGCGACATCAGACCCATCTCGGCAACCGCCCATTTAACCGGAATCGGATTGGCTTCGCAGAACAGATGGCGGTGCAGCCCAATCAGCGGACGGTTAATACGTACGGCTTCCGCAGCATTACCCGCCGCCGCAGCGGCACACATATCATGCATGGCGCGCGGCGCAATATTAGCCGTTACCGAAATATTGCCGTGATAGCCCATCAGAATGGTGGCCATACAGGTCATATCATCGCCGGAATACAGCGCAAAATCTTTAGGGGCGCGATCAATCAGATCCCAGGCACGATCCAGATTGCCTGTGGCATCTTTAACGCCAATGATGCCCGGCACCTGAGCCAGACGCAGAATCGTGTCGTTGCTCATATCGGCAACAGTACGACCGGGGACGTTATAAAGAATCAACGGGAGCGGCACTGCTTCAGCAATGCTGCGGTAGTGCTGATACAAGCCTTCTTGAGATGGCTTGTTGTAATAAGGCACGACCGACAAACCGGCATCGGCACCCGCATCTTTTGCGCGCTGGGTGAGGTAAATGGCTTCCTTGGTGGAATTAGCTCCAGTGCCGGCAATAATGGGGATGCGTCCTGCCGAATGGGCAACCGCAATCTCAATCAGCTGGCAATGCTCGTCCACATCAACGGTTGGCGACTCACCGGTCGTACCAACAACAACGATGGCATCCGTTTTTTCTCGAATATGGAAATCGACCAGGTTGCGAAACGCTTCCAGATCAAGCGAACCATCTTCTTGCATGGGTGTAACAATGGCGACTATCGAACCGGTGATCATCAGGAAACCATCCTTGAAAATGGCGAAACTACAGCGTTAAACAGAATGTAGGGAAGCAGCCACCTTCAATACCGGCAGTCTTCCCAGAAAACCCCACTATTCTAGCCGAAGATTAGATTTCAGCGAGTGCCCGCAGGTGAGCAGCAACGCTTCTGGCCAATGCTGACATGACGTATCCGCCCTCCAGCATGGACACAATCCGGCCATTGGCATGACGCACCGCAACATCACGCAACTGGGTGGTCACCCAGGCATAGTCTTTTTCGAAGAGTTTCATGCCGCCCATGTCGTCTTCGTAATGCGCATCAAAGCCCGCGGAGATGAAAATCATCTGGGGTTTGAACTCATCGAGTCGTGGAATCCAGGACTCCAAAACTGCAGATTGAAGCTCTTCCCCACCCGATCCACCGGGCAGCGGCACATTCACCATATTGGCGGCTGGCTTGTCGGTACCCGAATACGGGTAAAACGGATGCTGAAAGATGCTGCACATGAGAATGCGCTCATCGCCTGCACAGATGTTCTCGGTGCCGTTTCCGTGGTGCACATCAAAATCAATAATCGCGACACGTTCCAGTTTGTGGTGCGTTAATGCGTAATGCGCCGCAATGGCAATGTTGTTAAAGAAACAGAAGCCCATCGGGGTTTCGCGTTCACAATGGTGACCCGGCGGACGAATCGCACAGAATGCATTCTCGGCCTTCTTTTCCATGAGCATATCTACGGCCAGAATGCCTGCGCCCGCAGAACGCAGCGCCGCCTGCCAAGTGTATGGGTTCATCGCGGTATCCGGATCAAGATGCGCGATGCCGAATGCGGGTGCCGTATCCTTCACCTTTTTTATATGCGATGCCGGGTGTACGAGCATCAACTGCTCTAGGGTTGCCAGCGGCGCATCGTAATGCGTGAAGTACATGTCGATCCCCTGGGCAATCAGGTGATCATTAATCGCGGTGAGTCGTCCCGGCGCTTCCGGGTGCAAATCGCCCATGTCGTGCTTCAGGCAATCCGAATGTGTAATGAATGCGGTGCTCATAAACCTACCCCTCCCCTTGGCGCATCAAATCGCCTCGCCCATGCTGTCACATGGGATCTGATTATTTTTATCAATTATCTGCCCATTCGGGCAGGGGTTCAAGGGTATGAGACGAAGCCCGGTAAATGTGAAAAAATGTAGACCAATCTAAAAAACGTCTTACTATGCCCCTGCCTCGCCAAAACTCAATGCACCGTCTGTGCACCACTGTCTTTCCGATGGTTTGTCTTCTCATCTGTGGATTAGCGCTACCCACAGAGTCTGCAGCCAAAACCAAAGCGAAAAAAGCCTCTATTGAGGCTCAACAACCATTAATGTCGAGCAACCCCGATGTACAGCAATTCATCGCCGATATGCAGGAGCGCCACGGCTTTGATAGTGCCTCGCTCACCACAGTATTCGACCAACAGCGGCCAGACACCCGGGTGGTAAGAATCATGGCGCCCGCGCCAGCCCAACTGACGCCTAACTGGGCCGCCTACCGTAGCCGTTTCGTCAACCAGCGCAGGATTAATCGTGGCATTGATTTCTGGGACGCCTATTCCGACCAACTGTCACGAGCTGAAAAACAATTTGGGGTTCCTGCAGAAATCATCGTTGCTATTATTGGTGTTGAAACTGAATACGGTCGCAACATGGGCAGCTTTAGTGTCTTGAATGCCCTGGCCACAATCGGCTTTTACGGAGAACGTCGGCGCGATTTCTTCCAATCCGAACTCGAGCAATACCTGTTACTCGCCCGCGAAAACCAGCTAGATCTGGCAAACACTAAAGGCTCTTTTGCCGGAGCCATGGGCATTCCACAATTTATGCCGAGTAGCCAACGACGCTGGGGCGTTGATTTTGATGGCGATGGCCGTATCGATCTAAGGCAAAGCCCGACCGACGCGATTGGTAGTGTTGGCAACTTCCTAAAATCGCACGGCTGGCAAACAGGGCAGATCGCTGTGATTCCAGTCACTGCCCCAAATCCTTTGCCCAGCAACTTTGAAAAGGTGGATATTAAACCTAGCGTGGCTCTTGAGGCTTACCAAACCGCCGGCTTTACTTTTAGCAGCACGCTTCGAGATGACACGCCAGCAACACTGGTCAGTCTGTCCACACCCAATCAGGCAACTGCCTACTGGCTAGGTTTACAGAACTATTATGTGATCACACGCTACAACCGCTCTGCTGCTTATGCCATGTCGGTTATTGATCTTGGTGCTGCAATTCGCGAGGCGCGCGGCACGTTGACCAACACGCCCTTGGCGCGCAACGACTCAAAGCAAGGAATCAGGCGTCAACCGGCGACCGCGGACAATGCCCTGTAAGCGCACCAAGGCTTCTGACTGAATCTGCCGAACGCGCTCTCTCGTTAAATCCAAATCGACCGCAATAGCCTCTAGCGTTTCTGGCTCACCACCACGCAATCCATAACGCCGTTCGATCACCTGTCGCTGTCGTTCAGGCAACATGTCTACCCAGGCCAGCAACAGGGTGACCGATTCCGAGCTGGCTAAAGACTCATGTGGGTCATCACCGTGCTCATCGGGCATCAGTTCACCCAGGGTATGCGTCGAACCGGTCTCAACAGGTTGATCGAGCGAGCGTGTTTGCTCACTCCGTTGCAGTAGCGTTTTAATCTCATCACAAGGTCGACCCATCAACCCTGAGAGCTCTTCCAGGGAGGGCTCCCTGGCATGCTTAGCCGCAAATTGCCGACGCTGGCGGTAAATGCCATTGATTTCCCGAACCAGATGTACCGGCAAACGAACCAATCGACCCTGGTTGATTAACGCCCGCTCGACACTTTGCCGTATCCACCAGGACGCATAAGTCGAAAACCGGAAGCCGCGCTCTGGATCAAATTTATCCAACGCATGCATAAGCCCGAGATTGCCCTCTTCAATCAAATCTAGCAAAGGCAACCCACGGTTCATGTAACGACGCGCAATCGACACGACCAGCCGGAGATTGCGCTCAACCATTTCCTGCCGTGCAGCGAAATCACCTAGCTTGACCCGTCGCGCCATCTCCAACTCTTCGGCTGCCGTCAACAAGGAACGCGCGCCAATTTCATTGAGATAGGTTTGTGTCACATCTGCTGCAAATCGATCCGACCCGGATTCATCCTGTCTGGCTTGAACGGCAAGACCATCGATGCCTGATGGCAAGGTTTCAAGCGCTTCGGCCAGTGATTGCAGATCATCATCAGCCGGTTCTTCCTGAAAAGACGATGCGGCCAACGCAGTGACCGACTCAAAATTTATGCTGTCGTCATTGTGCTCTGCCGCACCACCGAAACGCTCATCATCTAAGTGAGGTTCCGGTGGATGAGGCATTTTAGGTGCCGCGCTGGTTCAAGAACTTCATTGGATCCACCGGCTTACCCTGGCGCCTCACCTCAAAGTGCAACATCGCTGTGTCCGCATCGCTATCGCCCATGTCGGCAATCCGCTGTCCACGTTTGACCGCTTCACCTTCTTTAACAAGAATCTTGCTGTTATGCGCGTAGGCTGTCAGGTAGTTGCCATCGTGCTTGATAATCACCAGGTTACCGTAGCCGCGCAAACCGGAGCCTGCGTAAACGACCTTACCCTCTGCAGCCGCATCGACTGGCTCACCCATCTTGCCAGCGATATTGATGCCCTTATTAGAGGACTCATTAAAACCTGCGATGATCTTGCCCTTGGCAGGCCAGGCAAACTTAACGCCATCAGCCATAGCGGCTGAGGTTGCAGCGGATGTGCTTGGCATGTCTTCAACCGGCTTTTTGCTCACAACGGAAGCTGATTTCTCAGTGTCACCCGACTTATCCGCTGACTTAGCCGCAGCGTTTGTACCCGTACCGGCTGATGGGGCTTTCTTCGCACCCTTAGTGGTAGAACGCCTAACGCAGAGCGTTCGATCCAGTTGAATAATATTCGGATTGGATAACTGATTCATTGCAGCAACAT
>JBDLTI010000057.1:0-11990 GCA_039805865.1 Pseudomonadota bacterium
CCGCTGCAGAGGAAGCAGCCAATTGATAGTATCAACAGGACCAGCGCCAATAGTTCGAATGATAGGGCCGGAATCGCCATCAACTTCGTCATCAAAGCTCTCGTATTCATCGGACACCGACCCCCAGACTCTATCTTTGCCTGCCCACCACATCCGGCCTTCGTACAGGGCAGCAGAGGACGGCCAGCCGCTTTGGTCGGACCACATGCCTTCAGCCCATGCACTGGACGAATCCGTTCCACCCAGCGGCACAATCACCCTGGCGCTCACAGATGTCGTGGATGCCACGGCCGTAATACGGAATATTCCCGTCCTTGAGCCACCATAAAACACTAGGCTAACGTCTGCTGTGCCTGATGTGTAGTCGCCGGCTTTAATCCCAATCCGGTAGTAAACGATCTGGTTATCAAGAGCGTCATCGTAGACAGCCCCGCCACTGGCGGTATATGTCGTAACATCCACCCACGCCCCAGGCTCGGCCACAGACCGCTGCAGGGTAATGGTCGCAGTCCATGTGCCTGTTATGCCAACCAAAAAGCCGCGTGAATCGCCAATGCCAGTCACCCGGATTTCATCGGTGAACTGGTCATCCGCCGTTAGATCGGCCTGGACTTGCTGCCCGACAGAATCGATGCGGAACAGCGCACCATCATGACCATCCCGAAAGAACGAGCGCGACGCAGTTACGGTGATATCGCCATTAATCGCAGACGGAGTTAGTCGGGTGGCTGTTTGGTTATAGGTGAAGAACGGCCCGTCATTGGGCTCATATTCGACGATGGACCAGGAATTGACAGACCGACGCTGGAACATGCGCTGCTGGTAGCTCTTGCAAGCCAGGAACACAACGTCCGCAGATTGATCCCATCGCAGATTGGGAAGGTCCGCTTCAGCCCACGGACAGGGTAGTTCCAGTGCTCCAGCCGCCTCAATGGCAACAGAATCAACCAGCGCCGCATAGTTGCCAGAATGGGACAGGTGGATATAGAAATCACCGGTGGGCGTGAATGTCAGTGAGTGTGTGCCGGTCTTCAGAACCGTTTCACTGATGTATGAGTCATCGCCCGATGTAGTACCGACCTTCAGCGTCACAGGGCCGCGCTCAATCGCGACTCGCAGCGCATGCTCAACGTTCTGATCGCCGCCAGCAACCGTGACCTGCTGGGATCTGATGGCCGCATTAAAGCCGGACCCCAGTAACTGCATATAGCCGCCCAACGTCCAAGACGATGTTGCGCCTGATTCGTCTTCGTCCGTCCAGCTGCCAATGCCAAGCGGAAACGTGCCATTGGTAACAGCCGTTGATACCGACACCCGGGTAATCAGTTCGTCATCGACAAAAACCCTGGCAACGCTATCCGACACTTCAATAATCGCCGTATCGTCAGTGGCGAAAATGAACGGGATTGGAACGGCCTTGTTGTTGGATTTGGTCGAAGTCAGATACTGCATGCCAGGGCGCAGCATCATGGACCCCAATGTTCTGGGCATCCAATTGGTTTGCGTCTCAGCCGATAGGGCCAGCCGCTCAATATCGACCCGAGCCAGTGCCAGCGGACTGACGATGCCGCGATTGAATGCCAGAAGGCTGACGTTTTGCTTTCCCATTAGCCGATCAGCCTGCCGCGCGGACCGCGATCACTGCTGCCACTGGTGCCTCTCGACCTTACCCACGAACCAGTTGCCGGAAACTTGCTGGGCTCGTTCATGGCGTCCTTGTTCATGGCTTCCAGTTTGCGTTTTTTCATTTCGCTCTCAACGTCATCCCGGCTTGCCTTGCTTCCAGTGATGCGGCCGCATGCCTCCAGTGCCAGATAGGACTGCACGAACTTCGCAAACGACTGTGGCCACAACGAAAGGTCAGCCCCATATTGGTTGTCGTTCGACACATACTGAATGTAAAGCGTATCGACCGGCGCAAACCAATAGCCCGCCTCATCCCGATACTGCAGACAAGGCGTACCGAACGTTTCGTCGTAGCATACGGCAGCCGTCCTGATCCAGTCCGTTGGCTTGTCGAAGGCGTATCGATAGCCAAACGATGGCTCGACAGAAGGCGAATACTCCGCCCTCACCGTGCGCATTGCAAAGTTCCACAGGCCCACCTCAAGGCAGGCGTCAATTGCCCCCTCATCCCAGATGTCATCCAGCACGCGGCGCGGCTCCCGGTTCTCGGAAAGGCTGGAAAGTTTGCGTTCTTCCAGCAGGCGGAGCGCACCGTTATACAACTGCAGTTTGGTCTGGGACATGGGGCACCTTTACGCGGCGATAGCTTTTTCGTGTTCCGCAATCCAGCGGCGGGCTTCTTCTTTGGTGCTGATGTTCTCGGCCATGACCTGCCCGTCTTTCGTGCGAATGACGCGATGCTTGGCAATTGGGCCAGAATACTTGATCACGTAGTCGCCAAGATCAGTTTCTTCGGTCTTCACAGGCTCAAAGTCGGCCTTGCTGATTTCCTTCACAAACACGTCCATACGGGACACGCTGACCACCAGAAGGTGAGCGTAATAGGCCAGATCCTGGGGGATCACTTTGATCTCATCCATGGGGCGCAGATTGGACGCGACCAATGCCCAATAGGATGGCTCAAGAACACGGGAATATGGGGTGCCTGCGTCAGGCGTGGCCGAATGCGTGGTGCTTGCAAATTCAGCGCCTTTCAAAGCCTGCGGGACCAGTCGGTGCGTTGCTTTTTGTTCCATGGAAACCTCGAAAGAAAGGGGGAGCCGAAACTCCCCCAGAGTGTTACGCCAGGATTGCGGCTTCCACACTTGCCGCACCGCCAGCTGTAACGGTGCTCACATAGTGCAGAGTGCTGCCAATCGTGGCGCTTGATTTGCTGACGATAACCACGTCACCGACTTGCATTCCCAATGCGTCACCATTGGAAAAGTAATCGGCTGCGTCAACGTCAGTGTGAACGTCAGTGGAAGTATACATCCACAGAGCCGGGCCAGTACCGATTCGGCCGGTCATGCAGACAGGAGGATTGGTTGTTGCGTATGACATGGTACTTTACCTCTTACTTTGATGGGTCAGGCAATTGCCAATAGCTATGCGGCGATCACATAACATTAACTCGCACTATAGCCTGATCCGTCATGATTGATGATAACCACGCCGCTGTTTTGCAGCAGCTTGGAGCCCATGAAGGTGGAAGTACGCGCGAACGAGTAATCCTGCTCTTCATCGTAACCAACCGCAATGTTCATGTTGGTGGTGTCGATGGCATGACCAATCGCGGAGCGGTGGTACATGATGCACTTCTCTGCGCTGGTGCCTTTGCCGGACAGGTTCGGGTGAACAATCCAGTTGATGCCAGCCCAGTTGAATGCACGGGCGATGTTCGCGAACGGTTTGTTGTTCACGTAATCAACCGAGGTGAATTCCTTGGTCTGAATCAGGTAGGCAAAAGCGGCCGGGGTGATTGCGCAGAAGATGTTGCCATCCATTTCAACGGCGTTGTTGCCGAGAATGGTGTAGGCGTGCATCGCCAGATCCAGGGACATGCGAACTGCAGTGCTGGTGTCCTGGGTGCCGGTTTCCAGCGCGGTGATAATGTCGCTGTCAATCTTGCGATTGATGACGCCCATGGAATTCATCTGCATGATCCGGCGCTGGTCGCTTTGACCGGCGTAGATGTTGAACCGGGTCTTGCGGCGCAGGTCGTGCCATTCCACCAGGGTTGCAGTGTTCTGAGTCAGGTTGTCTGCTTTTGCAGGGATCAGACCGTTGGCGCCACGGGTAACTGCTGTTTCGCCATTGGAATCAGCAACCAGGAAAACTGCTTGGTTGCCATTTACGTTGGCTTCAGTGGTTACGGTGCCGCGCAGGTAGGACTGGCGTTGTTCAAAACCGGCGATGAACTCCATCCGGTATTTTGTTTGAAATGCGGTATCAGCCATTGCTGTATCCTCATGAGATTGAAATTACGGGGTTTTTTCCGCTTCTCGATGGGGAGACCAGCGTTCGATGGGTGCGGGGATTCCTTGCGGGACCACACCCAAATAACATTGGGGCCTTCTTTGTGCGGTGGTCGATCTGAATTACTTCATGCGCGCTTGCGCAGCCAGCAAGTCATCCAGACGTTTTTGCATGTTGGCCGAATTCGGCCCTTTCCAGTAATCACTATCGTAATCACCGGCCAGTTTTGTCAGCTTGGCGATTTCATCCCCGATTGCAGCAGCAGCACCGGCGCCAGCGCCTGGGACCACGGTTGCAACGGGATTGATTTCACGAGCCAAGCCGGCCAGAAACTTCAACGCTTCTGGATTGTTGCCCAACACGGAACCATCAGCCATCCGGGCAGACATGAGGTTTTGTTTCAGTCCTTCCGGTGCGGCATCAAATACCGAATTGAGCAGGTTTAAATTGGTTTTGTAGTCGGCGCCCCATTCAGTGCGGAGCGATTCCTCGGCCTCTCGCTTGAACTCAATGTCGGCCTTGATCTGTTCTTCAGCCCGGGCGTCGGTCGTTTCGTAATACCAGCCCAGCATCTTGTTGACCTGATCGGGAGTGGCGTTGCTTGAGTGCGCCACCTTCAGGAACTCATCGACAAACGGCTTTTGGTCTTCGCCGATTACAAGCCCGTTCGATAGCTTGACTTCGTACTTGTCGAAGGCTTCAGGAATGCCGTTCTCCTGGCGCCATGCGGCGATGTCTTCAGGTGAGGCATCGGCAGCCAGCGGCTTCTTGAATTCGCCGGCAGAGATCTTGTGCTTGGCTTCAATCAGGGCCTTTGCCACCTGATCGGGCGTGGTGTACCGCCCCAATTGCTTCAATACTTTTTCATCGCCACCCGCCATCTTTTCGCGCCAATCGCTGGCAGTGAAAAGCAGTCCTTCGACTGCAGGTGCGGCGGGCGCATCGGCTGTAAAGGACGGCATTGCGATAGTGTCAGGAAGTTTTGCTTCTGTCACGACTATAGGCGGTGCTGTTACTGCGGGTTGAGTGCCTGTTTCCAGGGGAGCCTCGATTGTCATTTATTGCCTCGTTTTTGGTGTGGCGGGGTTTTCTTCAATGCTTGTTGGCGGAAGGGCTCAGTGCCTGACTTGACGATGCCAACCATAAGCTGGCCCACCTGGGCCTTGCCCAGTGCGAAATCGGTGTCTCTTGCCGAGCTCGGGTAGAAGTGGAAGCCGTGCATGTTGCTGATCTTCTCGGCAATCGTGCGAAAGGCAAGAATCTGCTGGTCTGCAGTCGCCTCGCCCTTGGCCACAGCAATGACGGCCGCAGCCTCGCTTACCTCAAGATCCGGGAATGAATACGGGTTAGGCGGCATTCTCGTTTTCCATTACGGCCTTGTCGGCCTCGGCTCCAATCTTCACGCCCTCGGCACCCATCGCTGCCATCTGCGCCATGCTTTGCATCTGACGCTTCTGTTCGTTTGCTGCATAGGCTTCTTCGGCTTCGTCTTCTGGCGTGATCCAAGTGGACGGCACACCGATACCAGCCAGCGCATCGCGGAAGGCGACCCGAGCGTCCAGGTTAACCGGTGCATCCGGGTCGATCTGAACAGCCACCGCCAGCAAGTTGGCGGCATCGCCAAACTTCTGCGTCTTCTCTTTCTCAACGGCATCGTGCAGCGGGCTTTCAAACTTGAACTCGACGTTCTTGTCCAGCAGTTCCCGGGGGATTTCTTCAATCGGGCCAAAGGCGCCGAACTCGAACAGGATGGCGAACGTTTCTTCACACAGCGCGCCGTTGTAGTCCTGCTCCATCGGCTCAAAGATTGGCAGGGCCTGACGGATATACTCTTGAATCCGCTGGCCGACCTCGTAGGCGGTCATATCGCCCTGGGGCGGCAGTGACAGCTTGTTGAGGTAGAAGCACTCGGAAATCATTTCCCGAACGTCATTGCGCAGCTCGATACCGAACGGGATGCCAGAGCGATCAACGTTCAGCGGCCGCAGGACTTCGCCAAGGCGCTCATCATAGGATGCGTCAGCGTAGGTAATGCCACCTGCATACAAGGCAACATCAGACCGGATGGCCTCTTTCACGGCAATCATCGGAGGACTAACGGCCTTTTCTCCGGCTTCCAAAAGGGTCAGCGTCATGGATTGAATCAGACGGGCATCCGGCAGCGCAACGATGGTGGCAGGCGAATAGGCATACTGTGAGCCCGAAACCGTCTGCCAGCGCGGAATAACGTACCGCAGCCGCTTGGAGCCGACTTCTTCCATGATGTGCTGATTGTCCACGTCCACATACAGGGACACGAACGGGGTACGGTACTTCTTTTCGCCAGCATAGGATTCGGCCGGGATGACAACGTGCATACAGTTGATTTCGCAGTACGGATCTTTTTCCAGCTTGTCCCTGACGCTTTGGTGCACGTTCTTGAACAGGCTGGCCAGCATCCGCGCGGCTGGCTTCCATTTCCGATAGACGGTATCAATTACGCCGTTCTCGTTCTCGCACCACGCCACGTCACGCAGGTGCCAGCACCGGTAAAGCAGATGAGTCAGGTCACGGCTGGGCTCAACTGAAATAACCGTCTGGCCAAAGGTGGCAAAGTCGTGATCACCTTCCTTGGTCGCCCGGGTGAATAGTGACTTGCGGTCGTACATGGCTTTGCGCTGGACGCCAGACGCATACTCAAGCCAGCGATTGGCGTAGGTAGAAACCGATTCGCTTCCGCTTACCGACGCCTTGAACCAGTCCTTGGAGCGCGGCCGCAACATGCCGTTGAACGCATTCCCCAGATCCCGGCGCGCCAGGACAGGATAGGACGTCATCAGGTGACCGGCGAACTCTTGCCCCAGACTGCGGGTATAGGTGAAGTCGGCGCGCTCCGGGTAGAAGTTGTCGGCCATTTCCTGCCACAGCGAAGTCAGAGACTCGCGCTTGCTGAACAGGTTCTCGCCTTGCTTGATGATGTCTTTAGCGCGCTCGTGCACGTTTAGCCACCCAGAGTTTCGGTAGAGTCGCCGCTCATGATCGTAGCCGACCGACCAGACCGGGAAGCAGCGCCACGGCGGCGGCGGGCCTTCCTGATTTCTTCCTCGTCGGGCATTACGTACTGGGCAGCGGTTTCTGCCTGATCGCCTTCGATGATGATGTCGGGGATTTCTGGCTTCACGTAGTCGCCAATCTTCTGGAATACCTTTTTGGTCAACGAATAACCACCGGCAGTGGTAATGTCCAGGGCGTCTTCACCAGCGTCCTTTACGTGATTCTTCACTTTGTTGCCGAACCGCTTGGCTTCTTTCTTGATCTTCCCGCCAATCGACGGACCTTTGCCGCAAACCATCGTCAAATCCTCGCAATAAAGTTGTGGCCAACGCACTCGAACCCGCAGCGCTCATAGAACGCCCGCGTCCGGTCAATGTCGATTCCGGTGGAACTTCCAATCATCGGCAGCGTAACGCCCAGTTCAACAGCCCATTCGAGGTAGCGCGCCACCAGCATTTCACCGGCCGGCGTGCCTCGATATGGCGTATCCACCCACAGCAGCAGATCGATTGAATACGTGTCAGCACTGCAGAAATGTTCCCGGGCAAAGCCGATCATCATGCCGACAGCGCCCATGACAGGATCACGCACCACCCAGAAGAAATAGGGATCACCGTTGTGCTCATCCGCAGCCAGGAACAGCTTGATCACCTTGGCCTTGTCGTATTCCAGCGCTGAAAAAATGCTGGCCTTGTGCATATCGGTTGCCATCTGCAGGCACCGGTTGAAATCAGTGTCGATGTCGAATGGTGCCAATATCACCGTCTGCGCCTCGCTGAATCCCTGCCCATTACTACCTTTGGCGCCCGGCCTGATGTGCCACCAACGCCGCTTTGCCATTGCCCGTAGCTGGTGGAAATCTTGGGACCGCCCGACCATGCCATGACAACCGCGTCGCCCCGGTCTGGTGAGCGGCCGATGCGCTTGACCAGCTTTTCCTTGGGCTCAATCGTGATGATGTTGCGTTCTGATTCGTAGGTCGGAGCTGTCAGGTCTGAAAGCAGCGTCTGATCTGGCGGCAGTGCGATCCGAGATCCGCCCGGTTGGTCAGGGTCCAATGCTTCCCGCAGTCGCCACCAGCATTCCGTCCGCTTGTTGGCGAAACCAAGCAACCGATCTGGCTCAGTCCTTGCCCTGGATGCAGTGGCGCCCTTGTAGGCCAGCACTTCAATTCCATTATCCTGCAGCGTTTTGTAGGACGACCCGCCATACCCACCGCCGCAGTCCAGCACGATCACAGCGCCGTTCCTGCGCCGTCTGATGACCTCGGCCCCGATGTCGCTGCCAAGCGGCGTATCAGAGCCAGGAATCACGGCAATCTGATCGAACCAGCCATCGTGCCGTGGCGCTATCGTGTTGTTGTCGCTTCCGCCCTGAGCAACGTCAACGCCAATCGAACACATCGGAATGCCTTGCGGCGGGTCTTTCTTCCATCTGGCCTGTGCAGCCTGCACCCACGATGTCGGGATTGCCTGCTTGGGATCGTCCTTCAGCGAGGCCGAGAACTTGCCATCCCGGTACGCTTCCCGCAATTCCTTGGGCATCTTGTCCAGCAGGCGGGCATAGTTGCCATCCTCGGCCAGATCCGGGTTGTCATTGAGCCCGGCCGGAATGAACGTGCGGGATGTAGCGTAAACTTCGCGGCCGTCAACCAGATGCGGTCCTTTGCCGTCAACCTCAACGTCCAGATCGTTTTCATCCCTGACGTACCACCGCAAGTCGCCGGGCTTTGCCGGGTTCGGGTGAGTCGGGTCAAGCCATGCAGCCCAGCGCTTGATTACCCACAGGCCGGTTGCTGATGTTGGCGGGTTGCCAGTGCAGACCACCCTGCACCGTTGTCCTGGCGTCGTTGACCGGTTCCAGATCGTGATGAACAGGTACTGGGATTCGAGGAAATCCGTTATCTCGTCGAAGCCTATCAGGTCGTGCGGGTCGCCCTTGTAGCGCTGCTTGTCGTCTTCCATTTCGCAGCCGCCGAACTCTACCCGGCGCTTGCCATCCCGATACGCCAGATCGGTGCCGTTCCACCCGGAACGATCACCATTCAGAATCTTGCCCAGCAATTCAGCCTCGGCCAGCTTCTTCGCGTCCTTGTTCACGCGCCGGATGATGAGCGACCTTTCGTGCTCGGTCATCGACAGGCCAACCAGCAAGGCGCTTTTGCCGCCCCCTGCCTGCCCGCCGTAGAACAGTTCGTCGGCTTCGGTGTAATAAGCCTGCGTCTGCGGGCCTGGGTTCGGAATCCACACCGCGCCATTCGTTGCCGCCATAACTTCAGCGATTACGGCCTGCTTTTCCTTCTCAGGCAGAGCGCCAAGTTTGGCTAGAATTTCGTCAAGCATTCTGGTTTTGTCACATTTCGCCATGTTTCTCGGTACTGGCTCGGGAAAACCCGATACTCCATGGCGAAAAACGTCACTGTTAGCGGCCGATTGCCTGTTCGAACGTCTTGCCGCGATATATCCGCTGCCTGACGTTGTGATAATTTTCGCCAACCATTTCACATGCTTCGACAAGAGAAACGGTTTTGCCATCAAGGCTGACCAGTCTGTTCGCTCTTGTGTTTCTTGCCTGCTGGCGTTTTGTTGCCCACCTGCAGTTCATCGGCTCATAGTTACCATTCACGTCAATTCTGTCAATGGAATGCAGCCTTGACGGTTTGTTGCCCATGTCAGCCAAGAAGCACTCATATCCAGATAGTCCGCCTTCGCCATGCAGCCACCTGTCGCAGACTGAAATACCTCTGCCGCCGTAGTACTTGTGCTCAGGGACATTGGGATCGTTGCATCTTTGACGCACGTTCAGCCAAGCAATGTATTCCGGAGATCTGCCGCCAATCGTCGCGCCGTGCGTTTTGCTAGCACATGACTGGCACGACATGGTTGGATTTGTCTTATGCCTTAAAAAGTGCGACCTCACCGAAACGGCTTTGCCGCACGAACAAACACAGCCCCACCATGTGCACTTATGGCCACGCCCGCCAAACGAAACAACCGTCAGGCTTCCAAAAACTTTGCCAGTCAAATCGATTAGCGGGCGACCCATAATTACACTCTCTGCATACCCAGCGCGATGTAGTCTAAATCAAGGTTCATCGCTGCTGCCACTGACAGCTTGGACACGGTGATGATCGGAGTCAGGTCAGTTGCGGCAGTTACTGCGCCGGTCATTGTAGTGCCAACCAGCACGCCATTGTAGAAGAACGTGGCGGCGCCTGCAGAACTGATTTCGATGCGGAACTTCGCATAGGTGTCGGCAACAGGTGCATAACCAGTGTTCTGCGCGGTCGCGTCAACGTCATTGGCCACGCCAGTCAGCCACCAAGTGTCTGCGGTCATGTTGGTGTCGAACATGAAGCCAACGGCGTCAGTTGCGTTTGTGGTCAACGTGTTAGCCGAGGAAGCCGATACAATCGGAGCCTCAAGCGACAACGTGTCGGTGAAGCCGATAAAGGCGTAGCAGGTGGTGATTGCCGACAGCTTCAAACGGGCTTCCAGGAACAGTCCGCCGTTCGATGCCTGCCACTGCAGGGCCATGTTCATCTGTTCGGCGTCAGCAGCGTAACCAGTGCCAGCGTCGCCAGTGGTCAGGCGCAGTACGCCACCGATACCGCCTGCCAGGATTGCGGCTGCACTGGTAGCAGAGTCGGTGCCTTCAACAAAGCCCCATTCGTCCAGAACCAAATCTCCAATGAAATCATCAAAGAAGGCCACTGTGTCCGGGCTCGGAAAAACGAATTGACTGCCGTGCTCGCCTGCCACAAAACCGTTTTGGGACAGAAGACGCTTGTTGTGGTCGATACCAACGCGGCGGCCGTGAAGTGAAGTCAAAATGCGTGACATGGTGTGTCTCCTGCTTATTGCTTAGTTGCTGGTGGAGTCGGCCTGGGTGGCCTTGGTGAGAATGAACGCAATCCGGCGAGCCAGATCACGATCAGAAACGGGTTGTTCTTTCACTTCGATTGCTCCGCCGTCTTTGCCGGTGTGCTCAAGCTGCTGTTTCGGCCCGTATTGTTTCGGCGCCATGCGCTCAGCAGACCATTTCAGCGCGTCGATTGCGACCTTTGCAGACTGCGGGTCATACTCGCCATCCAGCACCTGCTCAGCTAGATCGGCGATTCTATCGCCATGCGCTTGTCCATTGGCTTCACGCCCTGCGCGATACTGTTCCGAGAATTCAGGATGCTTTCCATCCACTACCCACAAAAGAACAGAGGATATTGCAGGCATATCGTCTGCGGAGCATATCTTTCTCAAGCTAAGCCCGGACGCCAACCTTGTGCAGATTTCGTCGCCAAGCTCTTTGGTGTAAATCGAAGGTCTTGCCATAACAGTGACTTACATCACCCCATACCGAATGCTTGCGTTTACCACAGCCGTGCCGCCGTTCTGGCGCACCTGAATGGCTGCGAACTTGCCCTTGAATCCGTACAGGCGATTGGCTGCAGTCACCACCACCGGATCTGAAGTGGTTGCGCCCAGGTCGGCCAGTGAATGCGCTGAAGTCGTGAAGTTGGTCCCGTCAATGGACACGAACACATCCATGGCGCCGGCCGTGGACATGATTTCAAACGTGTTGTAGGTCTCCATGTTGACGAGAGTCCCGAATATCAGGTCGTTATCGCTGGTGCCGCTGCCGGACTTGAATCCTGTGATGCCGTGCATGTTAGAACCTCATGCTGAAATTGTTGAGAAGGCTGAACCCGTAAACCTGCGCGCTGCCCGGCTCTACGACTGAAACGCTGAACGCCTCGGCATAAGTCGCCACGCCATCACTGGTCTGGATGCGAACCGAATAGGTGCCAACGCCAAGGGTCGTTGCGTTGTTAGCCCTTAGGTTGCTGCCACTAATGTTGAAGCTGGCGTTGTTGGTGTCACCAGCGCCCGCTACCAGGGAATAGGTAAACGTGTCGCCAGGGTCCGCGTCGGTGGTGCTCAGGATGCCGACAACTGCGTTAGCCCCACCGCTGACTGAAACGGTAGTACTGTTCAGGCTGATATCGGTAGGCGCGTTGTTCTGTGTGCTGTTGTTCG
>JBDLTI010000058.1:0-11922 GCA_039805865.1 Pseudomonadota bacterium
TGTCCTGCCGGCAAAGACCTGCCATGCAAGAGATCAACGTCGTCTTACCGGCACCATTAGGACCGAGCAGACCAAAAAATTCGCCCGCTTCAATTTCAAGAGACACATCGCGCAAAGCGGCTACGGGTTGTCTCGCGCGCGCAAAGGTTTTAGCGACCTGCCTGACAGATACCGCAGGGATAGTCACTGCTTAAACAATCCGAAATAGTGTCTGCAAACCGTACAAATCACTTAAAGCACGCAACGCGGGTGGTGCATGATGCACGGTCACCGTTGCACCGCGTGCCGATCGACTACAAGCAAGCAAGACCGTTAACGCAGAAGAATCCACCCGACCAACAGCAGCCATATCCACGTGCAAGATATGATTCGAATGACGCATAGCGCGTAACAGACCCGGGACTTCGGCAACTGTCATGTCACCACGAATCTCCAGTCGCTCTCCGTTATCGTGTCGCTGTATACCCATCATGCCAGAACGCTCAGGAAGCCTTACTCTTCTGATCCAGCTGCTTATTCTTTTCGGCCAGCATTTTGATCAGACCATCAACGCCATTGGTATGAATCTCTTGCGAGAATGCGTCTCGGTAATTAGTAATTAACGAAATCCCAGCCATAGTGACGTCGTAGACCTTCCAACTGTCCGTCATTTTTTCCATGCTGAAATTAACGTCAATCGGTTTTGCACCCGGTTTAACGATCAAGGTCTTAACCACCACATTCTGGTCATCCGGGTTCAGCTTGAATGGCTTGTACTCAATGGTCTGCTCTTTTTTGATACCAAGAAATGCATTGGCAAACGTACGTACCAGCAGCTTACGAAATTCGTGAGTCAACTGCTTCTGTTGCTCTGGCGTTGCCTGGCGCCAATCTTTTCCAACGGCCAATCGGGTCATACGATTGAAATCAAAATCCTTGAGGATTGATTTTTCTGCCCACTCTATAAGCTTGCTGCTATCACCTTTTTGCAGCGAGGCGTCGTGGTTCACATAGAGATAGGTTTCCTGCGTGATCTGCTTCACCAGTTGATCAGGCGGCAAAAACTCCGCCTGAGCGATCGTTGCAATAAACAGGCCTGCCAACAGGAAAAACTTACGAAAATGCAGCAACATCATAAAACGAGTCTCTCTGAATACCGAATGGTTTAATTTTACTGCTGAGATGCCGCGCCGTCATTAGTGGCGGTTTTGGGTGCTGCATCGTCATCAGCATCGATCCCCGGTGGGGCGCCGTCATAAATGAGGTTCAAACGATTCTGCATGAAGGCATCACGAAGATAGCTGTATTTATCCGTCGCCGCTTCTTCAATAATTTTTTCCGCCGGCAGCAGATTCGCCCGGGTATTCAGGAAGCGCACACCCCACGCTGTGTAATAGGCGGTTGGGTCACGAAAGATCAGATCAATAGGGCTCGCGGCAATATCCGCTGCCCAGCCAAAGGTATCTCGGACATCGCTCGGACCCAGAATCGGGAGAACAAAATAAGGTCCGGGAGGGACGCCCCAACGGCCAAAAGTAACCCCGAAGTCATTGTCGCTCTTGTACCAGCCGGCATTACCTGCCACATCAAAGAGGCCACCAAAACCCAGCGTTGTGTTGATTACCACGCGGCCCAGATCATTAAAGGCCTGCTCGCCACGACCTTGCAACAGATCGTTAACGCCAATCATGACGTCGCCAATGTTGGAAAAGAAGTTGGTGACCAGAATGCGCAACGGCTCAGGCAAGATAAAGTCGTAACCAATCGCCACTGGCTTAACCAGCACCTTATCAATCGCATCGTTGACCTGGAACATGCCGCGGTTATAACCCTCCCAAGGGTCACGCGGATTTGCTCTCTCGGTTGTCGCACAACCGGTCATCAAGGCGGCCAACACAACAGCGGCAACCCACTGACGCATATTGATTTTACTCAGCACCTGCATCCTTCTTGCCTTCCGAAGCCTTGTTAAACAAAAACTGGCTAATAAGTTTTTCAAGAACAATGGCCGACTGCGTTTTGGCAATCGTCCCGCCCGCAGCGATCATTGTCTCATCTCCACCGGCATCCAGGCCAACATACTGCTCTCCAAGCAAGCCCGAGGTCAGAATAGATGCAAAAGTATCCTTAGGGAACTGATACTGACTATCAATCTTGAGAACCACATTAGCTTCGTAGGTTTGGGGATTAAATCGGATATCGGAAACGCGCCCAACAACGACGCCGGCACTTTTAACCGGCCCCCGCACTTTAAGCCCGCCGATATTGTCGAATTTAGCAGTGATTTCGTAAGTGGTGGCAAAACTACTTGCTGAAAAATTGCTCACCTTTAGTGCCAGAAAAAGCACGGCAGCAAAACCAATCACCACAAAAATACCTACCCAAAGATCCATTACCTTGCGGTTCATCATAAGCCTCGGAACATAAAGGAAGTCAGCACAAAATCTAAAGCCAGTATGGCTAGCGCAGACGTCACCACAGTTCGGGTAATCGCACGGGACACCCCTTCTGCAGTAGGAACAGCATCAAACCCTTCAAATACAGCGATGAGCGATACGGCAACACCAAAGACGATGCTCTTGATAATGCCATTACAGACATCATCAACGAAATTAACATTGGCCTGCATCTGAGCCCAGAATGCCCCTTCATCAACACCGATGAAGATAACCCCGATCAACCAGCCGCCAAAAATGCCGGCTGCGGTAAACAGTGCCGCCAATATGGGCATCGACAAAACGCCTCCCCAGAAACGGGGTGCGATAATCCGTGCCAGGGGATTAACAGCCATCATATCCATGGCAGTCAGTTGCTCTGTCGCCTTCATAAGGCCAACCTCTGCCGTAATCGATGACCCCGCGCGGGAAGCAAACAACAGCCCTGCAACAACCGGACCCAATTCACGCACGAGGGATAGTGCGACCAGAATACCCAGGGCTTCAGACGACCCATAGCGCTGTAGCGTATCGTAGCCTTGAAGCCCCAGTACCAACCCTACAAACAGCCCCGAGACCAGAATAATGATGAGGGACAAGACCCCACTCGCATAAAGCTCGCGCAACAACAAACGTGGGCGGCGAAAAGTCTCACCTGAGTGCCCCAGCAAAGCAATGAAAAAACGGGCGGCAAACCCGAGTCGCCACACACGATTAATCGTATTGCGACCAACGACCCTAAAGAAGCGCTCGAGCATATTCATTAAAGCGCCCCTGCCAGCAACTGCTCATCCAATGTTGGCGCCGGATAATGAAAGTGCACGGGACCATCTGGTTGCGCATGCACAAACTGATAGACATAGGGATCTGTCGAGACTTTAATCTCTTCGGGCGCCCCCGCCCCGACAACACGCCCTGAAGACATGAAGTAGACATAATCCACAACGGCCAGAGACTCATGAACGTCGTGCGTTACCATCACCGAGGTTGCGCCAAGCGCATCGGTTAAACGGCGGATGAGTGTTGCGATAATCGACAGTGAAATCGGATCCAGCCCGGTAAACGGCTCATCAAACAAAATCAATTCAGGATCCAGCGCCACGGAACGCGCCAGTGCAACTCGACGTGCCATACCCCCCGACAACTCGGCCGGCATCAGCTGTGCTGCACCACGCAGCCCCACTGCTTCCAGTTTAAGCAAAACAAGATCTCGGATAGCCGACTCAGGCAGCTTGGTATGTTCGCGCAATGGGAAGGCGATATTGTCAAAAACCGTCAGATCAGTGAACAGTGCGCCAAACTGAAACAGCATGCCGGTACGACGGCGTAAGTCATAAAGATCGCGCTCGCTCAACCGGCTCACTTCCTGACCCGCTACTTTAAGGCTGCCCCGACAGGGTTTGATCTGCCCACCGATCAAACGAAGCAGTGTCGTTTTACCGCAACCAGAACCACCCATAATGGCCGTCAACTTGCCCTTGGGAAGCTGCATATTGATCCCTGAAAGAATCTGGCTTTCGCCATAGGCGAAGTCTAAGCCACTGATTTCTACATAGGGGAAGGTCATTAAACAGCACGTCTCACAGTTATGATTAACTAATAAGATAATTCTATCACCGACACCGGCCTAAGCGCATCGCCCAACAATACAATCCGAGCAGAGAAAAAGCCTTTAAAAAAAGCAACTTATTCACTAAAACACAATGCTTGCTTGCTAAAATTCGGCATCATTAAACCCTTGCAAATAACCAAGATCTCATGACCATCATTACCGACCTGCCCTTACCGGATTTCGAACACAAACTCGTACGCCCAGAAGATCTTGCCAAGCGTGTCACAGCGTTACCGGGGCCGGTCGTATTTACCAATGGTTGTTTCGATATCCTGCACCGGGGACATGTGACTTATCTCGCGCAAGCCCGCGCCCTCGGCGGATCTTTAATTGTCGCCGCCAATAGCGATGCTTCCGTCAAACGACTGGGCAAAGGGGATGATCGTCCGCTGAATCCGCTTATCAATCGGATGGCGGTTCTGGCCGCGCTGGAATGCGTCTCTCTGGTCACCTGGTTCGACGAAGACACGCCCATCGAACGCATCCTGGATTGCAAACCGGATATTCTCGTCAAAGGTGGCGACTGGGCTGTCGACAACATTGTAGGCGCCACCGAAGTTCGTGGCTGGGGAGGTAAAGTCGTTTCGATCCCGTTCCTGCACGACACTTCAACGACCGCGATGGTCAAAAAAATCCGGAGTTGCTAAATCCCTACGCGTCCGCCACTGGCGAACGCGCTAGAGCACAATCTGAGTACCCAACTCAACCACTCTGTTGGTCGGAATATTGAAATAATTGGTAGCACTATCCGCATTACGGAACATCATCACAAACAACTTCTCGCGCCAGAACGCCATCTCTGAATTCAGTTTTGGAATCAGCGTTTCACGGCCCAGGAAGAAAGACGTTTCCATCATGCTAAACGGCAACCCATAGGCACCACATAGCGCCAATGAGGCCGGCACATCGGGCTCTTCTTTAAAGCCATAACGTATCTGTACTGTCCAGAAATTTTCCTTCAAAGGACGAACTTCAACGCGATCTTCTTCTGGCACGAAGGGTACATCTTCAATAGTCACACTCGTAATCACAATCCGTTCATGAAGCACCTTGTTGTGCATCAGATTGTGCAGCAACGCATGCGGCACACCTTCAATATCCGGATTTAGAAAGATCGCCGTTCCCGGCACCCGGGTCGGCATACCCACCGCAAGACTTCCCACAAAAGCATCCAGACGTAACTCTTCGCTACGCAGACGCTTGCGCAGCAATACGCGCCCGCGTTCCCAAGTGGTCATGATCGTAAAGATCACCACACCAGCCACCAGCGGGAACCAGCCACCATCCGGAATCTTCTGGACATTCGCCCACAGGAAGATCAGCTCGAACACCAGGAAAAACGCAAACAGCAGCGCCGCGCGATACCAGCCCCAATGCCAGATTTTGGCGGCAACCACCACCGCCAGTAATGAGGTAATGACCATGTCACCCGTCACAGCCAAGCCGTAAGCGGCAGCAAGGTTATTCGAGGATTTAAATGTCAACACCAGCAGGATCACCGCTGTCAGCTGCAACCAGTTCACCCCGGGCATGTAGATCTGGCCCTGCTCTTTTTCCGAGGTGTGCTGTACCTGCATCCGAGGCACAAAGCCCAGCTGCATCGCCTGACGGGTCATCGAGAAAGCACCCGTAATCACCGCCTGAGAGGCAATCACTGCGGCACACGTGGCCAGACAGACCAGCGGAAACCGCAGGTACTCGGGCACCCCCATGTAAAAGGGATTATCAACAGCATCCGGATTGGACAGTACCAGCGCGGCCTGCCCAAAATAGTTGATCACCAGCGCTGGCAGCACGAAGAAGGCCCAGGCCAGGCGAATCGGTTTGCGACCAAAATGCCCCATATCGGCGTAGAGCGCCTCTGCCCCTGTCACGGCCAGAACCACGCTGCCCATGGCATAGACCGCCATGTGCGGGTTATCGATCAGAAGATGGATGGCATACATGGGATTCAGCGCCAGCAGCACATAAGGATTCTGAATGACGTTAAAAATCCCCATCGTCGCCAGCACCGCAAACCAGGCACCCATCACCGGGCCAAAGAATGCACCTACTTTGGCCGTGCCGTGTTTCTGAAACAGGAACAGACCAGTCAGAATCATGATGGAGAGCGGAATCACCATGCTTTGTAGCTGGGGCGCAACCACGCCCAAACCTTCGACAGCGCCTAATACGGAAATGGCCGGCGTCACCATACCATCACCATAGAACATGGCTGTACCGAGAATCCCGGCCAACATGATCCATTTAGCACGCTTCGGCTTGCCATGAGCCTCGTGCAGCGCCAGCGCAATCAGCGCCATCATGCCGCCTTCACCCCGGTTATCCGCACGCAGGATAAAAACGACATACTTCAGCGAGACAATGATCATCAGCGCCCAGAAAATCATGGACAACCCACCGAAGACATTGGCTTCGGTCAACGGAATCGGGTGATTGCCTGCAAAAAGTTCTTTAAATGCGTAAAGCGGGCTGGTACCAATATCCCCATACACCACACCCAGCGCACCGAGGACGAGCAGTTTCATGCTCGTCTTCTGCTCATGGCTGAGTTCAGCGTTCGACGTTGCTGCCGACATATCTAATCCCTACAACGAAACTCAAAACACCAACGTCGAAAGACTAATACCTATTAAAACGGAATGTCGTCGTCCAGATCCGCCACATTCGCTGGCGGGCGACGGCTCGCGTTGTTGCCACCCGCAGAGGCTGGCGCGAATGGGTCATCACGGCTCACAGGCTCGCCCTGGCCTTCACGGCGGCCCAGCATCTTCATTTCGGTCGCTTCAACTTCAGTCGTATAGCGCTCCTGCCCGTCTTTATCTTGCCATTTGCGGGTCTTGATACGACCTTCAATGTAAACCTGCGAGCCTTTTTTGAGATATTGACCAGCAATCTCAGCCAGGCGGCGGTAAAAAACCACACGATGCCACTCGGTCAACTCACGCTGCTCGCCACTGGCTTTATCGCGCCACGTATCAGTGGTTGCCAGGCGGATATTACAGACTGCATCGCCAGAAGTTGTGTAACGGGTTTCAGGGTCTGCACCCAGGTTGCCGATGAGAATTACTTTATTAAGCGATGCCATAAGAGTCTCCAGAGTTAACGAGTGTAGCGGCCAAAAAGATGGCTTACAGGTTTAAGAGAATAACATGCCAGCGTTTATGCGGGAACTCGTGCCGGCCACTTCAGCAAAATGACGAACCAGATCAATGCCAACACACCACAACCAGTAAAAACGGCCATATAGCCGCCGGTTTGCAGCAGCCAGCCACCCAGCGCCCCGCCTAAAAAGAGGCCTAACGACTGCAAGGTGTTGTAGATACCTAGTGCTCGCGCCTTACCCGCAGGCGGCGCGATGCGTGATATCAGGGAAGGTTGCAAGGCCTCCAGGATGTTAAATCCCGTAAAGAAGAGCGCAATTAGCAGCAAAATCAATGAAGTTGCCAGAAATTGACTCTCAACCCCCACGCCAAACAACGCCACAAACCCCAACTGAACGACACCAATTAAAGCAACCGCAAAAGCAAACACCTGCGCCATGCGCTTGTGCCGTTCAGCCTGCATCATGGCAGGCCACAACACAAAAAATGAGGCCACAACAGCCGGCACATAAATCATCCAGTGATTCTGCAGCGGTAACCCCGCTAACTGAATAAGCAACGCCGGTACGGCTACCCACATGGCAATCTGAATCGCATGCAGGATAAAAACGCCGAGGTTTAGCCGAATGAGACGCGGGTCAACCAAAACCTGACGAAAGGTACCGGGCACCGCACCCGAGAGTGTCGGCTCCGGCGGCACCCAGCGGAATAGCGCCCAGAAAGCGCCCACACCCAGCGCACACGTTACCCAGAAAATGCCGCTCAAACCAATCCAGCCATAGATCACCGGGGCTATCGCGAGTGACAAGGCAAACATCAGCGCGATTGATCCGCCAATCATTGCCATCGCCTTGCTACGCTGGCTGTCACGGGTTAAATCCGCCACTAACGCGGTAATCGCTGCCGAAATAGCGCCACTCCCCTGGAGCATACGGCCGATAGTCATTGATGAAACCGAATCGGCCAACGCACAAATGATGCTGCCCGCCAGAAACAGTACCAGGCCGCAAGCAATCACCGGTTTACGCCCCCAATGATCGGCCAGAATGCCAAAAGGCAACTGCAAACAGGCTTGAGTGAGCCCATAAGCGCCCAACGCCAGACCGATGGCAGCAACGTCCTGCCCTCCCGTCAGATTGCGTGCCGCTACCGCAAATACCGGCAGCACAATGAACAAACCCAGCATCCGCAGCGCAAATATCGCGGCCAAACCAAGCGCGGCGCGGCGCTCATCTGGCAACATCGGTTCTTTAACAGGGGAATCAGTACGTGACATAGGGTCTGCGGGTGCCAGTTTTAGGGTCGGATCGGTGGAAATCTAAAAATAAATGGTGCGCCGGTTGCGGCGCGCAAAGACAGCCGCGTAATATTACCAGTTGCCCTGCGTTTCACCGGGGCCTTAACGCTTTCAAAGACCGGAATTCCACATGGACGACATCCGCATCCGCGGTGCACGCACGCACAACCTTCAAAACATCAGCCTAGATCTGCCGCGTCATAAGCTGATCGTCATTACCGGCCTTTCCGGCTCCGGTAAGAGCTCGCTGGCGTTTGATACGCTTTATGCCGAAGGCCAGCGTCGCTATGTGGAAAGCCTCTCGGCATATGCTCGCCAGTTCTTGCAGCTCATGGAAAAGCCCGATGTTGATCTGATCGAGGGTCTATCCCCTGCCATTTCAATCGAGCAAAAAGCCACCAGTCACAACCCGCGCTCTACCGTGGGTACCGTCACCGAAATCCACGATTACCTGCGCCTGCTTTTTGCCCGCGCCGGCACCCCTTACTGCCCGGAGCACCATTTGCCGCTGCAGGCACAGACGGTGTCACAAATGGTTGACCACGTGCTGGCCATGCCGGAAGAAACCAAACTGATGATCCTGGCGCCCGTAGTTGCTAACCGCAAAGGTGAGCAACAGGAGCTGTTTGCTGAATTGCGCGCCCAGGGCTTTGTACGTCTGCGCATCGATGGTGACATTCATGAGATCGACGCACTTCCTAAGCTCGACAAGAATAAAAAGCACGATATCGATGTCGTGATCGATCGCCTCAAAGTGCGTGAAGACACCCGTCAGCGCCTGGCTGAAAGTTTCGAAGTGGCGTTACGCCATGCAGACGGCCGTGCCATTGCACTCAATATGGACACCAACGAAGAGAACCTCTTCTCGGCACGCTTCTCCTGCCCGCACTGTAACTTCGCCCTGCAGGAACTTGAGCCTCGGATCTTTTCCTTTAACAACCCGATGGGCGCCTGTCCTAAATGTGACGGCCTCGGCGTTATCCAGTTCTTCGACCCCAAACGGGTTGTCGCGCATCCAGAGCTGTCGCTTTCCTCGGGCGCCATCCGCGGTTGGGATCGACGCAACCAGTTCTATTTCCAGATGGTCATTGCCCTGGGCGAATACTATGGCTTTGATGTCACCACACCCTTCAACGAACTACCGGAAGAGACGCGCCAGATTATTCTTTATGGTTCGGGTGAAGAAAGTCTGCCCTTCCAGTACATGAATGAACGCGGCAAGCTCACCGTTCGTGAACACACATTCGAAGGCATCATCCCCAATCTGGAACGCCGCTATCGTGAAACCGATTCGTCGACCGTGCGGGAAGAGCTTGCTAAATATGTCAGCGATACGGTCTGCCCATCCTGCGAAGGCGCACGTTTACGTAAAGAAGCGCGCTATGTGCAAGTGGGCGAACGCACCCTCTACGAAATCAGCCGTTTACCGCTACGCGATTGCCGTGATTATTTTGACAGCCTGAAACTACAAGGCCAGCGCGCCCAAGTGGCTGACAAGATTCTCAAGGAAATTACCGCGCGTCTGGAGTTCCTGATTAACGTGGGGCTGGATTATCTGTCGCTGGAACGCTCGGCAGACACCCTCTCGGGCGGCGAAGCTCAGCGTATTCGGCTTGCTTCACAAATCGGCTCAGGCCTCACCGGCGTCATGTACGTACTGGATGAGCCTTCAATTGGTTTGCACCAACGCGACAATGATCGCCTACTTGGCACGCTCAAACATCTGCGCGATCTCGGCAACACCGTCATTGTCGTAGAACACGATGAAGACGCCATCCGCATGGCCGACTACGTGGTCGACATGGGTCCGGGCGCTGGCGTACATGGTGGCCGTATTGTGGCCGAAGGCACGCCGAAACAGATCCTGGAAAACCCGGACTCAATGACCGGTGCCTTCCTATCGGGCCGGGAAGCCATCAAGGTGCCTAGCAATCGCAAAGCCCCTGACCCCGAACGCGTACTCCAACTGAAAAACGCCACGGGTAATAACCTGCGCGGCACCGACCTGACCATTCCGCTGGGACTCTTCACCTGCATCACCGGCGTATCCGGTTCGGGTAAATCAACACTCATCAACGACACGCTCTATGCAGTCTGCGCCAAGCACCTCTATGGCAGCAGCCTCGACCCGGCGCCCTATGAGGAACTCACGGGTCTGGATCAGATTGATAAAGTGATCAACGTTGATCAAAGCCCGATTGGCCGTACACCCCGCTCCAATCCGGCCACCTACACCGGGTTACTCACACCCATTCGCGAACTGTTCTCCAGCGTACCGGAATCCCGTACCCGAGGTTACGAGCCAGGCCGCTTCTCCTTCAACGTGCGCGGCGGCCGCTGCGAGGCCTGCCAGGGCGATGGCGTGATCAAAGTGGAAATGCACTTCCTGCCAGACGTCTATGTACCGTGCGATGTCTGTCATGGGAAGCGCTACAACCGTGAAACGCTGGAAATCCAGTACAAGGGCAAAAACATCCACGAGATTCTCGAGATGACCGTAGAAAACGCGCTGGAATTTTTCAGTGCCGTACCCACGGTTGCCCGTAAACTCAAGACACTCATGGATGTGGGCCTCGGCTATATCCAGCTGGGCCAATCAGCCACCACGCTATCCGGTGGCGAAGCACAACGTGTGAAGCTGTCGCTGGAACTCTCCAAACGAGATACCGGCCGTACGCTCTACATTCTGGACGAACCCACCACCGGCCTTCACTTCCAAGACATCCGCTTGCTGCTGGGTGTTCTGCATCGCCTTACCGAACACGGTAACAGCGTCGTGGTTATCGAGCATAACCTCGACGTCATCAAAACCGCCGACTGGGTCATCGATCTGGGGCCAGAAGGTGGCGCCGGTGGCGGCCGCATCATCGCCGAAGGCACACCCGAAGCCGTAGCTGAGGTCAAAGGTAGCCATACGGCTCACTTCCTAAAACAGATCCTGAAAAACGCCGCGGCAGAACCAGTTAAGGCCGTTAAATCAAAGACATCCACTAAAAGAAAACTCGCCTCTTAAGTTTCGCTAAAATGCACGCCTGGCTTCCCCAGAAAGCCGATTCTCTTCAACGCCTTAAAGACTCACACGGATCATTTCAATCATGAACACTGGTTGGTTAGACAAAAGCCGCATCATCGCCACACCCGGATTCAATCGCTGGCTCGTACCGCCCGCTGCATTAGCTATCCATCTCTGTATCGGTATGGCCTATGGCTTCTCGGTGTTCTGGTTGCCGCTCTCACGCGCCATTGGCATTTCTGCACCTGTCGCATGCCCGGCAGAGATGAGCCTGCTGACCGAGCTCTTCGCCGCAAACTGCGACTGGAAAATCTCGACGTTGGGTTGGATGTACACCCTATTCTTTGTATTCCTGGGTTCCTCAGCGGCTATCTGGGGCGGCTGGCTTGAACGCGTTGGCCCACGCAAAGCCGGTGTCGTTTCGGCTTTCTGCTGGTGCGGCGGTCTGGTCATCTCGGCTATCGGCATCAAGCTGCACCAGA
>JBDLTI010000059.1:0-11721 GCA_039805865.1 Pseudomonadota bacterium
CATTTACGATTTGTTTTGCGATCTGGATGATGTTTGCAGTGATCGGGATTCCGATCAAAGCCAAACTGGGTCTGAATGAAACAGAATTTGGCCTGCTCACGGCCATGCCTGTGCTATCTGGTTCTTTAATTCGATTACCCCTGGGGATGCTGACAGATAAGCTCGGTGGTCGGATTGTGTTTTTCATTTTAATGCTGTGTTGTGTGGTGCCGATCTGGTTTATCGGTGATGCAACCGAATACTGGCAGTTCCTGGTGCTTGGGTTGTTTGTTGGCCTCGCCGGCGGGTCATTCTCGGTCGGCATTGCCTATGTGGCTCGCTGGTTTGATAAAAAGAACCAGGGGTTTGCGATGGGGATATTTGGTGCCGGTAACTCAGGTGCTGCCGTCACCAAATTCGTTGCGCCATCGATTGTGCTGGCTTTTGGCTGGACGATGGTGCCTAAGGTGTACGCCGTTGCCATGCTGGTGACCGCCCTTGTGTTCTGGATGTTCAGTTTCACGGATAAGAGCCACAACGTGAGTCATAGTGTGTCGGTTGCCGAGCAGCTGCAGGCACTGAAAGACCCACGTGTCTGGAAATACTGCCAGTACTACTCCATCGTCTTTGGCGGTTATGTTGGACTCGCGCTATGGATGACCAAGTACTACGTTTCGGAATACGGCTTTGACCTAAAGACAGCTGCTTTGTTGGCAGCCTGTTTTTCCCTGCCTGGTGGCGTATTACGTGCTGTAGGCGGTTGGTTGTCGGATAAATATGGCGCTCATTCGGTGACCTGGTGGGTGTTGTGGGTGAGCTGGATCTGTCTGTTTATCATGTCATATCCGCAAACTGATTTTACGATTCAGACGGTGAATGGCCCGGAAAGTTTCCATATTGGGTTAACACCAACTGTGTTCACTATCTTGCTGTTCATTATCGGTGTGGCCTGGGCTTTCGGCAAAGCATCAGTTTTCAAATATATCTCTGATGACTATCCGAAGAACATCGGTGTGATCTCGGGCATTGTCGGTCTGGTCGGTGGTTTAGGTGGCTTCATTCTGCCGATCATGTTCGGCGCCCTGGTCGACCTCACGGGTATTCGCTCTTCATCGTTCATGTTGCTGTATGGCGTTGTCTGGGTCTCTCTGATCTGGATGTACTACACAGAGGTTCGTACGTCATCGACGTTGGACCGTAAGTCTGAAGTGCACGCAAAACAACACTGAATTCACTCATCGAACGGAGCAAATCATGGCGAAAGTTTTAAACACCTGGCTACCGGAAGACAAAAAATTCTGGGATAGCGAAGGCAAATCTGTGGCGCGTCGGAATCTCTGGATTTCGATCCCGTGTCTGCTGTTGTCCTTTGCAGTCTGGATGGTATGGAGTGTGGTGGTCGTTAATCTCCCGAACATCGGTTTCAAATTTGATACCGATCAGCTGTTCTGGCTGGCGGCATTGCCGGGTTTGTCGGGCGCCACGCTGCGGATTTTCTACTCGTTCATGGTGCCAATTTTCGGCGGTCGTCGTTGGACCGCCATCTCCACAGCGTCGCTGTTGTTACCTGCAATTGGTATTGGATTTGCCGTGCAGAACCCGGAAACACCCTATGCAACGTTTCTGATTCTGGCACTACTCTGTGGCTTTGGCGGCGGCAATTTTGCCTCAAGCATGTCGAACATTAGCTTCTTCTTTCCGAAAGCCCAGAAGGGTGGCGCTCTGGGGTTGAATGCCGGCCTAGGAAATCTGGGCGTGTCCGTTGTTCAGTTCGTTGTGCCTATCGTAATTACCGCAGGCGTGTTTGGTGCGTTCGGCGGTGATGCCCAGACCTGGGTGAAAGGCGCGCAGACCAAACAGATGTGGTTGCAGAACGCGGGTTTCATCTGGGTTCCATTTGTTGCGATATCGACGCTGGCGGCCTGGTTCGGCATGAACGACATTGCTAGTGCCAAAGCCTCTTTCGCTGATCAGGCAGTCATCTTCAAGCGCAAGCATAACTGGCTGATGTGCTGGCTTTATTTGGGGACCTTCGGTTCGTTTATCGGCTATTCGGCTGGCTTTCCATTGCTGACGAAAACACTTTTTCCGGAAGTGAACCCGGTGCAGTATGCCTTCCTGGGCCCCTTGGTTGGCGCCATCGCCCGTGTGATCGGCGGTTGGGTTTCTGACAAGCTGGGTGGCGCCGTTGTGACTTTCTGGACGTTCATTCTAATGATCGTAGCGGTGTTTGGCGTAATCCAGTTTGCACCTTCTGCTTCGAGCGTTGGTAGCTTCTGGGGTTTCTTTGCCATGTTCATGTTGTTGTTCGTCGGTACGGGTGTGGGTAATGCATCGACATTCCGCATGATTCCGATCATTTTTATGACCGAGCGTCAGCGTGACGCCGCTGGCAAAGGCAAAGCAGCCGAAGATGCCGCTATCGTTGCCGGCAACAAGGAAGCAGCAGCCGTTCTGGGCTTCACGTCGGCAATTGCTGCCTACGGTGCTTTCTTTATTCCCAAGTCATTTGGCACCTCGATTGCCATGACAGGCAGTGCCGAGTTTGCGCTTTACAGCTTCATTGCTTTTTACGTTACCTGCATCCTGGTTACCTGGCTGTTCTATAGCCGTCGTAACGCACCGATGCCTTGTTAATCCCCTGATTTGTACAACCAAGTACTAAAGGAAATGATATGAGTCACTTTATCGATCGACTGAAATTCCTCAGTGCAGACAAAGAGCACTTTTCTGATGGCCACGGTCAGACAACGACTGAGAACCGCTCCTGGGAAGATGCCTACCGAAAACGCTGGCAGCATGACAAGATCGTGCGCTCTACCCATGGCACGAACTGTACGGGTTCGTGTTCGTGGAAAATCTATGTCAAAGGCGGCATCGTCACCTGGGAAACCCAGCAGACTGATTATCCGCGTACCCGCCCGGATATGCCCAACCATGAACCGCGGGGTTGTGCGCGTGGTGCCTCCTATTCGTGGTACTTGTACAGCGCTAACCGCGTTAAGCACCCGATGGTGCGTTCCTCACTGCTTAAGGCCTGGCGTAAGCAACGCCAGACGCTATCACCCGTAGCCGCCTGGGAAGCTGTGGTGTCTGATCCTAAGACCGTGCGCCGTTATCAGAGCGAGCGAGGCAAGGGGGGGTTCCTGCGTACCAGTTGGGATGAAGTCAACGATATGGTGGCCGCTGCCAATATCTACACGGCGAAAAAACATGGTCCGGATCGTGTCATCGGCTTCTCGCCGATTCCTGCCATGTCGATGGTCAGCTATGCCGCAGGTAGCCGCTACCTCTCGTTGATCGGCGGTGTCTGCCTGAGCTTTTATGACTGGTATTGTGATTTGCCGCCGGCCAGCCCACAAACCTGGGGTGAGCAGACCGATGTGCCGGAATCGGCCGACTGGTATAACTCTTCCTACATCATGATGTGGGGCTCGAATGTGCCGCAAACCCGGACGCCGGATGCTCACTTTATGGCTGAGGTCCGTTACAAGGGTGCCAAGGTGGTGTCGGTATTCCCGGACTATTCGGAAGGGGCCAAGTTTGGTGATATGTGGCTGCATCCGAAGCAGGGTACGGATGCCGCTCTGGCCATGGCCATGGGCCATGTGATCCTTAAAGAATTCCATGTAGCTGGCAAGAGCGAGTACTTCGACAATTACTGTCGTCAGTACACGGATATGCCGAATCTAGTCTGTATGGTTGAGAAAGATGGCGCTTATGTACCGGATCGCTACGTGCGTGCCGCTGATCTGATCGGCGCACTGGGCGAAGCCAATAACCCGGATTGGAAGACGCTGGTCATTGACGAAGAGAGTGACGCACTGACCGTGCCTGTGGGTTCTATTGGTTTCCGCTGGGGTCAGGATAAAGATGGCGCGCCCACAGCCGATAAAGGCAAGTGGAATCTGAAAGAAGAGACAACGGACGGCCGCAAGATCAAGCCACGATTGTCTCTGGTGCAGAAGCATGACGCTGTCGTTGAGGCCGCGTTTCCGTATTTCGGCAACATTGAACATGAGCACTTCAATAATACCTCACATAGTGATGTACTAAAGCGCCGTGTGCCCGTACGTAAGATCCAGACTGCACAAGGCGAAATGCTGGTTGCTACGGTGTATGACTTGTATGTCGCTAACTACGGCGTAGATCAGGGGCTGGGCGGCGATAACGTGGCTGGCAGCTTCGATGATGATGTCCCGTACACCCCGGCCTGGCAGGAAAAGATTACCGGTGTGCCACGGGATCAGGTCACCCAGGTGGCGCGTGAGTTTGCTCAGAATGCGCACGATACGCATGGTAAGTCGATGGTGATTATCGGTGCGGCCATGAATCACTGGTATCACATGGACATGAATTATCGTTCCATCATGAACATGCTGATCATGTGTGGCTGTATTGGTCAGAGCGGCGGCGGTTGGGCCCACTATGTTGGTCAGGAAAAACTCCGTCCGCAAACCGGTTGGACGGCACTGGCCTTTGCACTGGATTGGAGTCGTCCGCCACGCCACATGAACGGTACGTCGTTCTTCTATGCGCATACGGATCAATGGCGCTACGAAACCCTGCGCGTGGCTGATCTGTTGTCACCGTTGGCTGACAAGAATAAGTTCAGCGGCAGCCTGATCGACTTTAATGCCCGTTCTGAACGGATGGGTTGGTTGCCCTCGGCGCCGCAACTGGAACGCAATCCGCTGGATCTTACCCGTGAGGCCATCGCCAAGGGTGTAGATCCCAAGGAATACGTGGTTAATCAGTTGAAGTCCGGTGAACTTAAGTTCTCCTGTGACGACCCGGATAACCCCAAGAATTTCCCGCGCAACATGTTTGTATGGCGTTCGAACCTGCTGGGTTCGTCGGGCAAGGGTCATGAATATTTCCTGAAACATCTGCTGGGCACTACGAACGGTGTGCAGGGTAAGGATCTAGGCCAGACGGGTGATGTAAAACCGCAAGAGGTGGTCTGGCGTGACGAAGCACCGGAAGGCAAGCTGGATCTGCTCGTGACTCTGGATTTCCGCATGTCGACGACTTGTCTGTATTCAGACATCGTACTGCCGACTGCTACCTGGTACGAAAAGAACGATCTGAATACCTCGGATATGCATCCGTTTATCCATCCTTTGTCAAAAGCCGTGGATCCAGCGTGGGAAGCCCGTAGCGATTGGGAGATTTACAAAGGTTTTGCCAAGCGGTACTCGGAACTTTCAGATGGTTATCTGGGTGTTGAGAAGGATCTCGTTGCGGTTCCAATTTTGCACGATACGGCAGGGGAAATGGCTCAGCCGTATGATGCCAAAGACTGGAAGAAGGGCGAATGTGAAGCAATTCCCGGCAAGACGATGCCTAACTTCGTTGTTGTTGAGCGTAACTACAGCGAGATTTACGAGAAGTTCACATCACTCGGCCCGCTACTCGACAAATTGGGTAACGGCGGTAAGGGTATTAACTGGAATACCGATCATGAGATCAAGCTGCTTGGTGAGTTGAACTACAAGGTCCGTAACGAAGGCGTTGCACATGGTCGTCCAAATATTGATACCGATATTGATGCAACCGAAGTGGTGCTAACGCTGGCGCCAGAAACCAATGGTGAGGTTGCCGTCAAGGCTTGGGCGGCACTGTCCGAGTTTACGGGTATCGATCACCGTCATCTGGCATTAACCCGGGAAGACGAGAAGATCCGCTACCGCGATATTCAGGCTCAGCCGCGCAAGATTATTTCTAGCCCGACCTGGAGTGGTATCGAGTCTGAGCATGTCAGCTATAACGCAGGTTATACCAACGTGCATGAGCTCATTCCATGGCGCACACTTACCGGCCGTCAACAGCTGTACCAGGATCACGAATGGATGCGCGCCTTTGGCGAAGGCTTCTGCTCGTACAAGCCGCCGGTCGATCTGCGCAGCCATCAGCAGGTGATGAATGCCAAGCCTAATGGCAACAAGGAGATTGCACTCAACTTCATCACGCCGCACCAGAAGTGGGGGATTCACAGTACCTATACCGACAACCTGATCATGCTGACGCTATCACGTGGTGGCCCGATCGTCTGGTTATCGGAAGTGGATGCGCAAAAGGTTGGCATTGAAGATAACGATTGGATCGAAGCCTTCAATAGCAACGGTGCGCTTTGCGCCCGAGCCGTAGTTAGCCAGCGTGTGCCCGAGGGCATGGTGATGATGTATCACGCCCAGGAAAAGATTGTGAACGTACCAGGGTCTGAAATTACCCAGACGCGCGGTGGTATTCACAATTCGGTGACTCGTGCAGTGCTGAAACCGACCCACATGATCGGTGGTTATGCCCAATTGAGCTATGGCTTCAATTATTACGGCACCGTGGGTTCTAACCGCGATGAGTTTGTGGTGGTTCGTAAGATGAACAAAGTGGACTGGATGGATGGTCCTGCACAACCGGCGATGGAGGCCTGATCATGAAAGTTCGTGCACAAATTGGTATGGTGCTCAATCTGGACAAGTGTATCGGCTGCCATACCTGTTCAGTGACGTGTAAAAACGTCTGGACCACCCGTGAAGGTGTGGAGTATGCCTGGTTCAACAACGTTGAAACCAAGCCTGGCGTTGGTTTTCCGCATAACTGGGAAGACCAGAAACAATGGAACGGTGGCTGGGAGCGCAAGTCCAACGGGAAGCTGCAACTCAAGATGGGCTCAAAGCTGAAGATTCTTTCAAAGATTTTCGCTAACCCGGATCTGCCGCAGATCGACGATTACTACGAACCGTTTACCTTCGATTACGAACACTTGCAGAACGCGCCTCTGTCGAAGGCCGCACCGGTAGCTCGTCCACGTTCGTTAATTACAGGCGAACGCATGGAAAAGATCGAAGGCGGCCCAAACTGGGAAGAAATTCTCGGCACGGAGTTCAGCAAGCGCTCGAAAGACACCAACTTCGAAGACGTCCAGAAAGAGATGTACGGACAATTCGAAAATACCTTCATGATGTATCTGCCACGCCTGTGCGAACACTGCCTCAATCCGGCTTGTGTCGCAGCCTGTCCGGCAGGTTCGATCTATAAGCGGGAAGAAGACGGCGTTGTTCTGATCGATCAGGACAAGTGCCGTGGCTGGCGTATGTGCGTGTCGGCATGCCCCTACAAGAAGATCTATTACAACTGGAAAAGCGGTAAATCCGAGAAGTGTATTCTCTGCTACCCACGCCTGGAGTCTGGGCAACCGACCGTTTGTTCGGAGACCTGTGTCGGCCGTATTCGTTACCTCGGTGTCCTGCTTTATGATGCTGACCGCATCGAACAGGCGGCTTCGATTGAAAACGAGCAGGATCTCTACCACGAGCAGTTAAAAATGTTCCTGGATCCGAATGACCCGGAAGTGCGTGCCGCTGCCCTGCGTGATGGTGTGCCGCAAGCCTGGATCGATTCGGCTGCACAGTCGCCGGTCTACAAGATGGCGATTGACTGGAAGATTGCTTTCCCGCTGCACCCGGAATACCGCACGCTGCCAATGGTTTGGTATGTGCCGCCACTGTCGCCAATCAATACGGCGATGGAAAAGGGGCAGATGCAGATGAAGGGTGTGCTACCAGATGTGGAATCGCTGCGTATCCCGGTCAAATACTTGGCCAATCTGCTCACGGCTGGCGAAGAGAAGCCAGTCCACGATGCGCTTAACCGTATGCTGGCTATGCGCCGGTTTATGCGAGATCGTCATGTGGCTAAGTTCGAAAATCAGGCCGTTTTGGATCAAGCTGATTTAAGCGTGGCTGAGGTTGAAGATATGTATCGCTATCTGGCTATCGCAAACTACGAAGACCGCTTTGTCATTCCGACCACCCACCGAGAGTACGCCGAAAACACCTTTGATATGAAGGGTTCTTGCGGATTTTCGTTTGGTAATGGTTGTTCTGATGGCGATTCTGAAACCAGTCTGTTCGGCCGGAAAAATGGCGAACGCGTGATTCCGATCCACGAGGTGAAATAATGCAAACGAGGACTCTTAAAGCGATTTCGTTGCTGTTGCACTATCCGGATCAGGATTTGCTGGATCACCTGGCCGAGTTGCAGGCAGTAACGAATGACGATTCGACGCTTCACCACAGCCGTCTGGCAGCGCTCTATCAGCATCTCGGACAGGGCGATCTGTATCTGCTGGAAGAAAACTACGTGGCCTTGTTCGATCGAGGGCGTGGTACCTCGTTGTATCTTTTCGAGCATGTTCATGGCGAATCACGAGATCGCGGCCAGGCCATGGTTGATTTGTTGACCATGTATGGCGAATCTGGTTTCGATTTGCCACCGGGCGAGCTGCCAGATTATCTACCTGTGTTTCTTGAGTATCTGTCGCAGCTGGATGCTGCTAAGGCCAAACAACTCTTGATGGAAGTCACCCATCTGGTTCGTAATATCGGAGAAAACCTGGCCAAGCGAGGTAGCCATTATTACCTGTTGTGTTCGGCGCTGCTTGAAATGGCCGGAGAGAAAGGCATCGACATGGACTTTGTGCCGATGGATTTCAGTACCGAACAGGAAGACTACGATAAGTTGGACAAGGTCTGGGCCGAAGAGCCTGTCACTTTCGGCGGTGGTTGTTCCACGCCCGATTACGGGACAGGTTCTGGTGAATCCGTCGTGCAATTCATGCCACGTGCTGACAGCAATAAAGCACCGGCTGTAGAAACTCTGGGAGCATAACCATGGACTACGTGAATAACCTGCTGTTCGACATTTATCCTTATGTCGCTCTTTCGGTCTTTCTGTTGGGTAGCCTGATCCGCTATGACCGAGACCAGTACACATGGAAAGCCGATTCGTCACAATTGCTACGCCGTGGTCAGTTACGTCTGGGTAGCAACCTATTTCATATCGGAATTATTGGCTTATTTTTCGGCCACTTTGCTGGCCTGTTGACGCCAAAAGATCTGTATCACGCTGTGGGTCTTTCAACAGAAGGCAAACAATTGCTGGCTATAGTGGCAGGGGGCGTCATGGGTACGATAGCGATGATTGGTGTTCTACTGCTACTTCAGCGTCGGCTTTCCGATCCGCGTATCCGCAAGACCTGTACTGGGATGGATATCTTCATTCTGGTATGGATTTTCGTCACACTGGCGCTAGGTCTGCTCACCATTCCATTCTCTGCAGGTCATATGGATGGTAGCGTTATGCTGTTGCTGGCCGGCTGGGCACAATCCATCGTCACATTTCAGCCTGGTGCTGCAGAATACCTTGCGACCGTCTCGTGGGCTTATAAGATCCACCTGCTGTTCGGGATGACCCTGTTTGTGCTTTTCCCGTTCACGCGTTTAGTACATGTCTGGAGTGGGTTTGGTTCGCTGGGTTATCTGATCCGTCCGCATCAGGTCGTGAGAAAACGGCGTTAACCGATTTGCGGTTGCTTAAGGTATGTCCGGGGGTGGATCGTAAGGTCCACCCCCTTTTTTATGATGGTCTCAGCCTTTAGAGATAGCCGTTTACCACGTTTGGGGTATGTACAGAGGCTGTGCGTCTTGAGAGCATGAATGCATTACTCACAAAAGGTTTATAGCGATGATCACCGATCGAATTGACGCAATTACCAGAATCCCCGCTGCCTACCAGCACGCAACGCTGCCGGCACCAAAGAGTGTCAAGATCGAGATCTCGCCGCGATGTAATTATCGTTGCGGCTTCTGCGCATTAAGAAACCGGGAGGTTCAACCCAAATGGGATATGGATCTCAATCTCTTCAAGCGTATTACCCGAGAAATGCGTGATGCTGGCGTTGAGGAGATTGGTGTCTTCTATCTAGGTGAATCCTTCATGGCGCCCAATCTGCTGGTAGATTGCATTCGGTATCTCAAGCAGGAAATCGGGATGCCCTATGTGTTTCTGACTTCGAACGGCTCGATGGCTTTTCCGGAGGCAGTTGAAGCCTGCATGCAGGCCGGTCTTGATTCACTTAAGTGGTCGTGCAACGCGGCAGACGAAGGGCAGTTTGAAGAGATTATGGGGGTTTCCAAAAAGCTGTTTCACCGTGCTTACGACAATGTTCAATCTGCTTGGGAGATCCGTGAACGCGGTGGTTATAAAACAGGTCTGTATGCCTCATCGATTCAGTACGATGGCACGCAGCAAGCCCTGATGGAATCTCTGATCAACGAGAAGGTCGTTCCCTATGTTGATCAGCATTATTGGCTGCCACTTTATTCCATGGGGGCATTTGCAACCCAGCGTGAAGAGGAGTTGGGCTACAAACCCACTGCCGGTAATCAGGGGCGTATCGGGAGTCTGCGTGAACCATTGCCATGCTGGTCTGCTTTTACAGAAGGCCATGTGACAGCCGAAGGACGGCTCTCGGCCTGTTGCTTTGATGCAACAGCTAACTGGACGATGGGCGATCTGAACCAAACCCACTTCATGGATGCTTGGAATTCACCAGAGTTTGTAAAATTGCGCGAGGCGCATCTGCGTCGCGATGTCACAGGCACCGTCTGTGAGCAGTGCATCGCTTACTAGGTAGAGGTTAGGCAGATGGGATCTTGGGGTTAGTCGCTATTGTATTTACAGCAGTGATTTTCTCCATCCCGCTCGGACTTGTAACAACAGGGTGAGTATAAAAGCCAGCAGCGCCAGCACATTCAGAGAGCCACCCAGTGTCCGGATCGTCGGCTCTGCCAGCAGGTCGCCGCTGATGCGGATTGCCACACCGAGGTGCAACAGGGCGAGCGGCGCATACATCCGATCACTGTAGGGAATGGCGATCCGCATGATTGCAGGAAAAATAATCGGCGCATGGCCAATAACCATGGAAAAGATAAAGCCCAGTGCAATCGCATGAACTGCAGCATCCATCTGATAGATGCTGAACGCGGCGTTGCCCGTCATTGCTAGTAGCATGCCGCCGAGCAGCAGCCACAGGTATCCGCTCAAGAGGCAAGCTGCGACAAAACGTGTCAAGCCAGTTTGGCGGATGGTTTTTCGGGCAATATCAAAATTTAATAGCCAGATAGCCAAACCTGCGAAGCCTAGCCCTAAGAGGTCATTCTCGACAAAACCACTCAGGCCAGATTTCACACTGCCCACGATCATCAATATCAATAGGGCAATGAAAAGTCGCTTCGCCGATGGCCGTGGCCTCATGAATCGGGTGAGTTCTAAACGCTCGCCGGCAATTGTGAGCACAAGAAAGCTCAAACCGAAGGGGATGCTGCTCCAGAGGTTATTTGACACGAGCCACAAGGCATTGCCACAGAACCAAAGCGTTGCTGCAAGCCATAGGGTGATCGTGAACAGCGCTGTCTGTTTGAGCACAATCATGCCGCTAGCCAGCGTGAAAATAGCGCTTGCGAGCATCAGTAAGAGCGGTGCCACTGAACTGCCTGGCATCAATATCAACAGTGATAGACCGGCTAGACCGCTTAATAATGGTGCAAGGTAAGCCCACCAATAACGAGTTGCGACCGCACGTTCAAGACCAATAAGTGTGCCAAAGAACGATGAAATCATGAAAGCACTGTGAAGCCCGCTGACCGATTGATAGATTTCCGGGGTGCTCACGCCAAGCCTGGAAAGTCCTGTTGCCAACCCAGCGATTAAAGAAATCAACCCAAGCATTAGAAATGGCAACCGGTATTTTGGCGATAGGGGCATCATTAGCTACCAGCCAAAGCTTTCTCGTGCAGACTCGGACATCATGCTAGGATCCCACAACGGGTTGAAGCTTAATTCAACGTCGATGTCGGTCTCTGTTGGCACATGGGAACGCAAGCATGTTTCAACTTC
>JBDLTI010000060.1:0-11141 GCA_039805865.1 Pseudomonadota bacterium
CTTTGGCGGTGGACCAGGTATGGTCATGATGCCTGAGCCGTTGGAAAAATCGATTGATGCGGCAATGGCTGCTGTGCATAACGAGAATGTAACGCCTAAGGTCATTTATCTTTCACCTCAGGGCGCACCACTTACCGACGCTTTGGTTCGCGAGCTCGCACAATGTAAGGGCATCGTCATGGTTTGTGGCCGCTATGAAGGCATTGATGAACGCGTGATTGAACGAAAAATCGATCTCGAGGTTTCGATTGGCGATTTTGTGGTCTCAGGAGGCGAATTGCCGGCCATGATGTTGATGGATGCGGTTTTGCGCTATCAGCCGGGTGTGCTCAATGATGCGCAGTCCGCTGAAGAAGACTCTTTTGCGGGAGGCTTGCTGGATTGTCCGCACTACACGCGCCCAGAGAATTACCAAGATTCCATAGTTCCGGACGTGCTTTTATCCGGAAATCATGAGAAAATACGCGTTTGGCGTCTGACAGAGTCTCTTAAACGGACAAAAGAAAGACGGCCAGACCTGCTAAAGGGTCGAGCTTTTAGCAAGGAAGAAACGCAACTACTTAAAAAACTCGAGCAATCGGGCAAGTAGCTCTGCGGTCGTAACAATAAGGAGATTAACGACATGAATCTGATTCAAATCCTCGAACAGGAAGAAATCGCTCGCGTTAGCGAAGGCAAGACCATCCCTACATTTGCTCCGGGTGATACCGTAGTTGTGCAAGTCAAGGTTAAAGAAGGTACGCGTGAGCGTCTGCAGGCATACGAAGGCGTTGTTATCGCCAAGCGTAACCGCGGTCTTAATTCAAATTTCATCGTGCGTAAAATTTCTTCGGGCGAAGGCGTTGAGCGTACGTTCCAGACATATTCGCCGCTGGTTGCTTCGATCGAACTGAAGCGTCGTGGTGATGTTCGTCGCGCTAAGCTGTACTACCTGCGCGAGCGTTCGGGCAAATCGGCACGCATCAAAGAAAAGCTTGAGCGTAAGGTTGTTGCTGCCTAACTGGTTAAGCAACACCCAAAAAAATGCCACCCTCGGGTGGCATTTTGCTTTTTACAGATGGATTATATGGGGCGATGCCACTCGATCATGGCATAAGCCGAATGATTGTGGATTGATTCGAAATTTTCGGATTCAACGCAATAGGCATCCAGACGTTTGTCTTCATTAAGGCGAGCGGCAACATCACGCACCATGTCTTCGACAAACTTCGGATTGTCGTAAGCGCGTTCGGTAACATACTTCTCATCGGGACGTTTGAGCAAGCCATAAACTTCGCAGGATGCTTCCTTCTCAACCAGGGCAACCACTTCCTCGATCCAGATGTAATCTTTAGAAGTCACCGTAACGGTGACGTGAGAACGCTGATTGTGCGCGCCGCGCTCGGAGATTTCTTTTGAGCAAGGGCAAAGACTTGTTACTGGTATCACCACCTTTAGAGCAACGCGAATCTGGTCTCCGTCAATGTCACCGATGAGCGTTACGTCATAGTCCATCAGGCTTTCAACGCCGGAGACAGGAGCCGCTTTGTTGATGAAATACGGGAAGCTCATCTCAATGTGGCCGGTTTCGGCTTCCAGACGTTTCACCATATCCTTTAGCATCACCGGGAAGTTTTCTACCGATATTTCGCGAGATTGTGTGTTGAGAATGTCGACAAAGCGCGACATATGCGTGCCCTTGAAGTTATGGGGCAGACCTACGTACATGTTGAAATTAGCGATGGTGTGCTGAACACCAACTGCCTTGTCTGCTACCACGATCGGGTGACGGATTGATTTAATCCCTACCTTGTTAATAGCGATCTGCCGACTATCGGCCGAAGATTGCACGTCAGGCATGCCGGGGGTGGTTTTTTTCTCTTGGGTCATGATTTTTATTTATAAAACGTTAATTCTATAGAAAGTGTTGAATACGGCTGCGCAGTGAGTCCACATCGAGTCCGGCGGATTTGTACAGATTGGCCATATCGCCATGCTCGATAAACTGATCGGGCAAACCAATCCGTAAGCAGGGTCGGTTCAGTCCTACAGATTGTAATGCGCGTTCCACTTCGCTACCGGCGCCGCCTGCAACAGCATTCTCTTCAAAAGTGACAATGAAATCGTGCGTTGCTGCAACAGATTGAAGCAGGTCGAGATCCAGCGGTTTGGCAAAGCGCATATTGGCTACTGTGGCGTCGAATTCGTCGCCAAGGGTTTGAGCGGTTGCCAGTAGGCCGCCAAAAGCGAGGAAGGCAACCCGTTGCCCCTGGCGAACAATTTGCCCCTTGCCGATCGGTAGGGTATCTAACGCTGCCGAGGGTATGCTGCCGGTGCCTGCCCCGCGTGGGTAGCGAACGATGGCTGGGCCGGCGTGTTGATAGCAGCTACTGAGTAATTGGCGACACTCCGCTTCCGAGCTCGGGGTAGCGACAACCAAATTGGGGATGCAGAGTGCAAAGGAGAGGTCGAATGCACCATGGTGCGTTGGTCCATCTGCGCCTACAAGGCCCGCCCGATCTACGGCAAAGGTGACGTCGAGGTTTTGCAGAGCGACATCATGAACCAGCTGATCATAGCCACGTTGTAAGAACGTGGAATAGATAGCAACGACTGGCTTAAGGCCTTCACAGGCCATCCCTGCCGCGAGTGTGACCGCATGCTGCTCTGCAATCGCAACATCATAGTAACGATTAGGGAAACGCTCCGCATAGGTGACCATGCCTGAGCCCTCGCGCATGGCGGGCGTAATGGCAACGAGCTTTGAGTCAGCGGCTGCCATGTCGCACAGCCAATCACCAAATACCTGGGTGTAAGTGAGGGCAGATGATCCTTTAGCGGTTGCGCCATCCAACCCTTGGGCAGTCTCGAACTTGGTGACACCGTGATACAGAATCGGGTCTTCCTCTGCCAGTTTGTAGCCTTGGCCTTTACGAGTGACGATGTGCAAGAAGCGGGGGCCTGGCAACTGCTTCAAGTTTTGCAACGTTGGGATAAGGGCATCCAGATCATGGCCATCGATTGGGCCGTAATAGTGAAATCCGAATTCTTCAAAGAGCGTTCCCGGATTGATCATGCCTTTGACGTGCTCTTCAGCGCGTTTAGCAAAATCAAGCAGGCTTTGCGAAACGCCCAGTACCTTTTCGGCGCCCTTTTTTGCAGCGTTGTAGAGCTTGCCCGAGGTCAGTCGGGTGAGGTAATTGTATAGCGCGCCAACGGGGGGTGAAATCGACATTTCGTTGTCGTTCAGAATGACCAGCAGGTTGGCGTTGGCAACACCCGCATTGTTGAGTGCTTCAAAAGCCTGACCGGCACTCATTGCGCCATCGCCAATGATGGCAACGACCTGGCGTTGCTCCCCTTTTTGTTTGGCTGCTAGCGCCATGCCGAGCGCAGCAGAGATCGAGGTCGACGAGTGTCCAACACCAAAAGTATCGTAGGGGCTTTCTGAGCGTTTCGGAAATCCTGCAATACCATTGAACTGGCGCAGCGTTGACATACGGTCTCTGCGGCCAGTCAGTATCTTGTGCGGGTAGGTTTGATGGCCTACATCCCAAACCAGACGATCTTCAGGGGTGTTAAATACCGAATGGAGTGCGACGGTGAGCTCAACGGTGCCTAGATTGGATGACAGATGGCCACCGGTTTGAGAGACAGAATCGAGCAGATACTGTCGTAACTCGCCGGCAACTTCGGTGAGTTGGTCTCGGGATAGTTTACGCAAATCAGCGGGGTCGTTGATTTGAGCGAGTAGAGATCCTGGCATCTTGTTCATTACCAATCAATGCGTGCGCTGGACGATTTCCAGCGCGATATCTTTGAGTCGTTGCCCCGGTTCGCCGGTATCAGCAATCAGATGCTGTGTTTGTACCAGCAAATCATCTGCAAAAGCCCGTGCACCTGTTAAACCCATGAGACTAACGTAAGTGGGTTTGTCTGCGGCTGCGTCTTTGCCTGCTGTTTTACCTAGAGCTTCGGTGGTTCCTGTGCAATCCAGGATGTCATCAACCACCTGGAATAATAGGCCGAGGGCTTTGCCGTAACGATCAAGTCGCTCCAGCTCGTTCGGGTTGAGTGATTCACCCGCAAGCGCGCCCATGCGTATAGCGGCACGAATTAGCGCGCCGGTTTTCATGATGTGCATCTGTTCCAGCTCGGCTTCGTTCAGCGGTTTGCCAACGGCACCAAGATCGATGGCCTGACCCCCTGCCATACCGGCAGCACCAGAAGCACGAGCGAGAGTTGCTACGAGCTCTTTGATGGTTGTTGCAGATAACGCTGTACCCGCTAGCGTGATAAAGGCCTGTGTTTGCAGTGCATCTCCGACCAGGAGCGCGGTGGCCTCATCAAATTGCAAATGACAGGTCGGCATGCCACGGCGCAGCGTGTCATCGTCCATGCAGGGCATGTCGTCATGAACCAGTGAATAGACGTGGATCATTTCAATGGCAGCGGCGCAAGCGTCGAGTGCCTCAGCGGAAGCGCCAGAGACGGCGCCCGCCGCGTGTACCAGAATCGGCCGCAAACGTTTGCCGCCATTGAGGCAGGCGTAGCGCATTGCTTCATGCAGGCGAGTTGGGTTGTGTGATGCCAGCGGCAGGTATTGATCGAGTGCCAATTCCGTACGCTGACGTACATTTTGCATCCATTGCTGAAACGTCATGAACGCTCCGGCAGCGATGCTTCGCTGAGCGTGCTGCCGTCAAACTGCTGGATACGTTGCTCGGCATCACGCAGCAATTCATTACAACGAGCAATGAGCTGTTGACCCCGCTGGTAAGTCACGAGTGTTTCCTCGAGAGGCAGTCGATTGCTCTCGACGCTTTGAATCAATGCTTCCAGTTCTGCCATTGCCGATTCAAAACCCAGATCATCGGGCGAAACAGGTGTGTTTTTGGCCGAAGATTCGGCAGCTTTTCGCGGGGGCATGATCGTTGATAGCCTTCGTCACGGCGTTGGCCGTTTTCGGTTGCACTAAAACCTTGAAAGTTAACCGATTCGGGGCTTCCGGTCAATTTCTGGGCGGGGTACAATACACCGCTTTGTTAAACCCATTAGTTTGTGGAGGGTAAGGGGATGTCAGCCTTTGACTCGCCCAAATCACTGGTAGCAGCGCAAGCGCAATTGCCGGTTTCCTGGTATTCAGACGCGGATCTTTTTGCGCTCGAAAAGCAGGTTTTTTTCGATGGCGCGCCCGGCTACGTTGGGCATGAGCTCATGGTGCCGCATGAAGGCGCTTACCGCACCCTGGAAATGAAAGATCATGGTGCCATGCTCGTTAATCGGGGTGGTGAGTTTGATCTGATGTCGAATGTTTGTCGGCATCGCCAGGCCATCATGCTCGATGGATCCGGTACTTTAGATAAACACATTGTCTGCCCTTTGCACCGCTGGACCTATGATCGCCTTGGTAGCCTGGTGGGGGCACCGCATTTTCCAGAAAATCCTTGCCTTAACTTGTCCAGAAAGCCGTTACAGAATTGGAACGGGTTACTTTTTGAGGGCAAAAGAGATGTTCAAGTCGATCTGGCGGGAATGAGTCTGGCATCGGCGTTTGATTTTTCGGGGTATAAGCTCGATAAAGTGATTCGCCACGAGTGCAATTACAATTGGAAAACCTTTATTGAGGTTTACCTCGAGGATTATCACGTAGAGCCATTCCATCCAGGGCTTGGCGGATTTGTAAATTGTGATGAATTAACCTGGCAGTTTGCTGATTGGTACTCGATTCAACGCGTGGGGATTACCTCGTTGGCAAAATCGGGTTCTGAAACTTACAGGCGTTGGCAACAAGAGGTGCTGAGTCAGTATCAGCATTTGGGCACCAACCCAAGCCATGGCGCGGTTTGGTTGACCTACTTCCCCAATGTTATGGTCGAGTGGTATCCCCATGTGCTTGTTGTTTCAACGCTACACCCTCAGTCCGTAGACAAAACAATTAATATCGTTGAGTTCTATTATCCGGAAGAGATAGCTGAGTTTGAACGCGAGTTCGTCGAAGCGGAACAGGCGGCCTACATGGAAACCGCCGTTGAAGATGACGAAATCGGCGAGCGCATGGATCGTGGCCGACGCGCGCTCTTGCTGGCGGGGCGTAATGAAACGGGGCCTTATCAAACGCCCATGGAAGATGGGATGCTGCATTTTCACGAGTTTTATCGCCGCAGGCTGGGGCAACAGCTAAAGCCTTTTGGCGGCTAATGCGCTCGGCGCAGGTATGACAACCTCATCCACGCGTCCGGGTTGGCAATCACTATGGATGGTTGTTGCCAGTTTTCTATTTGGTTGCATGGGGGTTTGCGTTAAGTTTGCCGCGGCTAACAATGAATCCGGTGAAATTGTCCTGTGGCGCTGCATTGTCGCTTTGTTGATTGTGTCCGGTTTTATGGTGTTGCGCCGGCACCACCCCCGAACAGTTCATATTCGTAGCCATGCATTTCGCTCTCTGTCGGGGTTTTTGGCGTTATTTCTTTATTTTTATGCCATTACGCAATTGCCGTTGGCGACTGCTGTGACCCTTAACTACACCTCGCCGATCTTTTTTGTCATGTGGCAAATGATTTTGCGGGGTGTGCGTCCAACGCGTTTTGCGCTAATTGCGCTGATGTTAGGTTTTTGTGGTGTGGTATTGCTCCTGCGCCCTTCGATGGACAGCGACCATTTGTATGGCGCATTGATTGGTTTGGTCTCAGGCGGCTTGGCGGGCTTGGCCTATTTTCATATTCGCGAGCTGGGTTCTCTCGGGGAGCCTGAGTGGCGTACCGTGTTTTATTTTTCGCTGTTTTCAGTATTGGGGGCCTTGCTCTGGGTCGGTTGGCATGGCTTTCGTTGGCCACTGACAGAAGACCTGGGCTGGTTGATTGGGGCCGGGGTATTTGCGACAGGCGCTCAGCTTTCATTAACCCGCGCCTATAAAAGCGGCAAAACGTTGCTATCTAATGCGTTGGCCTATACCACCGTGATTTTTGCCAGCCTCTTTGGCGGCGTGTTCTTTGGAGAGCGGATTGATACGATCGGCTGGCTCGCCATAGGCCTGATTATTACGAGTGGCGTCCTTGCTTCTAGAATCCGTCTCTCAAAAGCAAAAGCACCCTGACGGGTGCTTTTGTAGAAACTAATGGTGCCGGTTGTCGGGATTGAACTGACGACCTACCGCTTACAAGGCGGTTGCTCTACCACTGAGCTAAACCGGCAAACCGGGGTGCATTATAAAGAGACTTGCCCGCTAAGTATAGTGCGTTAAGAAATTTGAGCAGATTATGATCTGCGTCAAAGTTTGGATGAGTTATGCGGTGCGCTGCGGCGTAGACTTATTGGTTTTGGATTTACAGAGCTCAATCAATGACCCGCACAAAAACGACCACGAAATCGATTCCTGCAAAGAAAACCCGCGCGACCCGAACTACTCGGCCGCGCCGCGTGGACTTGGGTGATGTGGCACCCGTGATGGCCGAATCCGCGATAGGGAATTTTATGGTTGAGCGCGGTGTGGATGCGGCAGATGCGCGTCATGTCGGTGCTTTGAAGGATGTCTTGTCCGGATACATTCCAGGTAACACGCAGGAGGTTGCTGACACGTTGGCTGCGATACTTCAGGGCGCTTCGCCTGATGAGTCGCAAGTATTACGTGACGCCCTCCTTCAAGGGGATTCAACGATCGTCAAGCCATCGGCAGTTGCCGATGAAGAACTTTCTGAGGATTGGCGTAGCGGCGGATACCCATACAAGAACTTGATGCTTCGTAAAAACTACGAACGCTCAAAGTATCAGTTGCAGGTTGAGTTACTCAAGCTACAGGCTTGGGTTAAAGAGACTGGGCAAAAAGTAGTCATCTTGTTCGAAGGTCGAGATGCTGCAGGTAAAGGCGGCGCGATCAAGCGTTTCATGGAGCATTTGAATCCACGGGGTGCTCGTGTCGTTGCGCTAGAGAAACCAACTGAAAGTGAACGCGGCCAGTGGTACTTTCAACGCTATATCCAGCATTTGCCAACGGCAGGTGAGATCGTGCTTTTTGACCGATCTTGGTATAACCGTGCGGGCGTCGAACGTGTGATGGGGTTCTGCACGCAGACTGAGTACGACGATTTTATGCGCCAAGTGCCTGAGTTTGAACGCAATCTTGTGCGTAGCGGCATACATCTCTTCAAGTTTTGGTTTTCTGTGAGCCGCAAGGAACAGCGTCGACGATTCAAAGAGCGGGAGAAGCACCCGTTGAAGCAATGGAAGCTGTCGCCGATTGATAAGGCGTCGCTAGATAAATGGGATGATTACACCCATGCCAAAGAAGCGATGTTCTTCTCGACAGATACTGCAGATGCCCCATGGATCGTGATCAAGTCAGACTGTAAGAAGCGCGCACGGCTCAATGCAATGCGATATGTTCTGCACCGCCTTGCCTATGGCCAGAAAGATGGTGCTCGGATTGGTCCGGTTGATCCGTTGATTGTCGGCCGTGCAAATGTGGTCTACGAGATAGGCGAAGGTGAAGATAAGCCATTGCTTTAAATTGCATCCGGTCAGATCGTTTGCTGGCTATACTGCCGGAGTGATTTGATTTGGAGTGAGGGAATGGGTGAAGAAACAATCGGCCAACGGATTGCGGGCGAAGCCAAAAAAGCGCTCCATCTCACGCTCTATTTTGGTTTCTGGTTCAGTGCCCTGACATTGCTGACGCACGAAATTCTCAAACAAGACGGTCTGCCGTTTGGGCACTGGGGATTGGCGTGGATTAAGGCGGCGATTTGCGCAAAGTTTATTTTGATCGGGCAAGCGGTTTATCCGCTGCAGCACTCGAATGGCCGAGATCTCTGGCATATCGTCTTGCCACGATCTTTTGCCTATCTCGCCATTGTTTTTGCGCTTAATGTTGTTGAGGCAATTGTCGAAGGCCAGTTCCACGGTGAGACGATGGTGTATTCGATCCAGCATTTTGCCAATGGCAACCCCCTTTACGCCTTTGCGTTGGCTTGGGTCTACTGGCTAATTCTTGTGCCTTATCTGCTGATGGGATCGCTCGGCCGATTTATCGAGAAAAACAGCTAGGCTATTCGGTTGGCGAGCCGAATCCCAGTAGAGTTGAGAGCTTGGCGCTGGCCGCAATAACTTTAGCCGCTTCAGCACTCTTTGCTGTGGCTTCGAATTGCCCAGCAGTGCCGACTGCGGTTATTGCCGCAACCATTTGGCCTGAATGATCAAAGACCGGGGCGCTTAGGCCATTGATGCCGGGAGTGTGGCTACCCCCGGCACGCGCAATACCGTCCTTGCGCGCGGCTTCAACGAAGGACGACTGTTCGCGTTCCAGCGCCGCGAGAAGGGCTTTGTCTTTGCCGGCAATCTGGGCAAGCTCTGCGGCAAGTGCGGGTTGTGTTGCCGAGGGGTTATAGAATGCATTAAAGCAACGACCAGTTGCAGAGTCGTGTAGGCCAAGGACGCGTCCGACACGAAGGCATACAGAGATAGCGTCACCTGTGTCTACATAGCGCACAATAGTTGCGCCGCTGCTTCCCCATACAGCCAAGCCAACGCCCATGCCGATCTCGTCACAGAGCTCATCAAGAATTGGCGAAGCCAATCGAATTGGGTCTAATGACGCGAGTGCGGAGAGGCCCAGGGTTAATGCAAAAGGGCCGAGGTGGTAGCGCGCAGAGCTTGAGTCCTGGTTGACGAGCCCCATGCGCTGAAAGCTCACAAGATATCGATGTGCTTTGGCGGCAGGCATGCGGCTTATCAGAGCGATATCTTTCAACATCGCCGGGCGGCCAATGGTGACCAGGGCGCGTAAAATTGAACCGCCTATTTCAATAGACTGGATACCTTGCTGTTTGCCAGTATTCGGTTTTGCTTCTGGAGCGCTCATGGTGCTTTTTGTCATGGATGCATCGATAAAGAAACTTATAATGTGTGAGTCTAAACAAAAGCGGCGCCCGTGGCGCATCTGAATTCAATAAAGGATCAAAGATGACGGCAGTCATGGTGTGTAACCCCAAAGGCGGATGCGGCAAAACAACCCTGGCAACCAGCCTGGCGGGCTGGGCGGCCAATCAAGGCAAGAGCGTTACGCTGTGTGATCTGGATAGGCAGCAGTCATCCTTGCGTTGGATGTCGTTTCGGGAAGAGACGCTGCCGCCTGTCAGTGGCTTTTATGCGGGCGGTCAACTGATGGCATCGTTGCCTAAAGGGGCGGATTTCACGGTGATTGATGCGCCGGCTGGGTTGCAGGGTTATAAGCTAAGCGATTACGTCCGGCTCGTTGATCGGGTGATCATTCCCGTGGTGCCATCGGTTTTTGATATGGCGGCGACGGAAGATTTCTTAAATAGTCTGCGTAGCGATTTGCGTGGCCAGCGCCACAAAGTGGGTATCGTTGCGATGCGGGTCGATCCGCGGACTAGGGCTGCTGCAATGCTTGAAGAGTTTTTGCAGCATTTTGATGCTCCCATTGTGACTTATATTCGCCCAACCTCTAATTACGTCAATGCAGCGGCAGCGGGGCGCACAATTTTTGATCCGCCACGCTCAAAGCACAAGCAGGATCTGGCGCAGTGGCAGCCGCTGTTGGACTGGCTGGAGAAATAAACAGCAATAGGGGTTGACAGGGGTATATTCGCCATGCATAATGCTTGGCTTCTCGGACGCGGGGTGGAGCAGTCTGGCAGCTCGTCGGGCTCATAACCCGAAGGTCACAGGTTCAAATCCTGTCCCCGCAACCAACGAATCGTTGGAAAGTTTGAGAAAAGAAGTGTTGACAGGGTGATTTTTGATTGCTATAGTCTCGCTTCTCTGCTGACGGCGACATTGGTTGGTGTTAGCAGAAATTGATCTTTAACAAATTAGACAACCGATAGGTGTGGGTGTTTACTTGACGGAGACAGTCCTTCGGGACTACTCAAAGAGTTAAGTAGTGCACTTACGCCTAAGGATAGAAATATCCGTCAAGCGTGAGTTTTAAAATCAGGAATTAAACTAAAGAGTTTGATCCTGGCTCAGATTGAACGCTGGCGGCATGCCTTACACATGCAAGTCGAACGGCAGCATAGAGGAGCTTGCTCCTCTGATGGCGAGTGGCGAACGGGTGAGTAAAGCATCGGAACGTGCCGTGTAGTGGGGGATAACGTAGCGAAAGTTACGCTAATACCGCATACGCACCGAGGTGGAAAGCAGGG
>JBDLTI010000061.1:0-10602 GCA_039805865.1 Pseudomonadota bacterium
ATCGCGAGGGATTTCGCAAAAGGAAATGGCCGTTCGGGTGGGCATTAGCCCACAGACCATGCTCTTTATTGAACAGGGACGCCCCAACGTACAGATTGGCCATTACGCCCGAGCGTTAGCTGAACTGAGCTCCGGCGTGTTGTCGTCAAAGCTAACCAACCCGGCCACACAACCCACCCTTGCGCCCTCAAATAAACGCATTGATTCATCAAGCGCGGTCCGCGCTAATGCATTGCGCCGCCATTTGATGGAACAACCTTCACAATCTGCACCAACCCAGAAACTGGAGTTTGCTTATAACTGGCCAAACCCCGCCATGTCGGATGACACACTCATTCGTAGCGTGGTTGCCAAAGGGCGGTTTCATGACCTTGCGGTGATATGTAAGCGATTTGGCTTAGATCGCGTTCGCCAGATCACCGGGGAAACGATTGCTGCTTCACCAAGCCTCCGCCGATCTTTCGCCAACATTGAACAAGGTTTTAAGCATGAGCAACCACATTCGGCTTGATGCCATTAGGCCGGAAACAGCCAGTCTATTTTCAGTACTGGCTCAGTTTCCACAACTCAAAGGCCTGACACTGATTGGTGGGACGGCAATTTCTTTAATCATCGGCCACCGATTGAGCAACGATCTTGATTTTGCAGTCTTTGGCGATAAGCTTCCAACCCACGCCATCGACAATCTGGTGAACGAGTTGAAATTGGGTGGTTTGCCCGTACAGCTTGTTACGGACCCGAGCCAGATATCGAGCTTCAAGATTGCAACCGGAAAACGCTTGTTAGACGTAGCCCGTGACTACATGCTCGGCGACACCAAAGTTACCTTCTTTGCCATGGGCGCAAAGCAGTCACCCGTCTTTGTCGATTATTTAAAGGCCGCACCTACTTTAAATTTGGACGACGCATCATTCAATGTGCTCGCGCTCGACGCACTTAAAACAACGAAAGCGGTTGTTCTGGGGCAACGGATCCGGTCTCGCGATCTATACGATTTATTTGTTCTTTCAAAAGAGCACGGCTATCCCGTACTGCAGCTTTTGCATGACGCCGTGACTTACGGCACAAACAATGATCCCGAGTATTACAAAGCCGTTCTCAGAGGCGAGATTCCTCTGGATGACGAAGACGAAGGGCTGGAACCCGTTGGCGTTATGGCATCTCTGACGGAGATATATAACTACTTTGACACGGGAATATCACGCATTGAGGTAGAAGAAGCGGCTCGGATTGCCCGAGCACTCAGCTAAAAACAAACTAAGCCATTAAACCAGCGTACAAGGCCTGTAATTGCTGCGACATGGCACCCCAGGAGAGATGCGCCACACAATAGCGCGCCGCCTTAGCCGCTGACTGATCCGGCAAACGGGTTGCCTCAAGCAAACGGGCCAGCGCTGATGCCATAGCTGCCGGGTCTTGCGGTGATGCCACCGCACCGGCCAAGGGGTCTGTGATGAGCTCTGCCACACCACAGGTGGGGCTAGTGAGCGTGGGCAAACCGCAGGCCAGTGCTTCCAATGCGGCATTCGGGCATGGGTCGTACTGGGTTGGCAAGGCAAATACATCGGCCGCCCCATACCAGGCGGCCACGTCTTTTTGCGCGCCGGCAAAAACGACCCGATCAGCGACGTTGAGTTTTTCTGCGAGCCTCTTGTAGCGATCGAGATGTTTGTCGGCACCCACGACGGCCAACCAGGCACCGGTTGCTCTTAATTCAGGCTGGGCCATAGCGCTCAGCAATGGGGTAACCCCCTTACGCTGGTAGCCACTGCCCACATAAAGAATGAGTGGTGCCGACTGCGGGATAGCAAATTGTTTTCTTGTGTTTTCGCGGAAATTAGCAACATTTTCACGGCTAAATTCCTGCAAATCGACACCGTTGTAAACAACATGCAGCTTTTCTGGCGCCACACCATATTCCGCACGGATTTCGTTGGCCACCATGCGTGAATTGCAAATAACGGCACGAAGATTGCCGTGCGCAAACATGGCGCGCTCGGCCTCAACTGTGTATGCGTGGTAGGGGTCGAGTTTTTGCCACCAGTTGCTGAGCGCTGGCTGGTCGGCCTGCCGGTGCCGCAACCAAGCGGCGTGAATACCATCACCCGCTCTGAAGATATGGCAACCCGGGATACGCTCGTGCGCCTGGACCAGATCAAACCGGTTTTCGCGGATGATCTGGGCAACGGCGTTGGCAAAGCTACGATCCCGGTTCACCCGGCCAAAGGGCAGAGCCCGATAAGCCGGATTGACGATTTCTACATGGCGATTCGCCGTTGTAGAGGCAGCTTCGTCCCAGGCACGCGTGAGCAGGGTGACATCTACCTCACCCGTTTGGCCTAGTGCATCGAGCGCCCCTTCGACAAAGCGCTCTGCACCCCCGAAAGGGTTATAGCGCTGCCGGGCAATGGCCAACTTCATGCGTTTGCTTAGTCGTTACCCGTTACTTGCGGTGCGGCCTTCATGACCCCACGATAGATCTTGGGGGCTTGCGGTGCCTGCGCTGGCAACTGGGCAATGATGCACTGATAGGCTTTCATGCCACGCGGGCTCATGTCGTCGAAGTACCCACTCATATCCGCGATGTACTGCTCCGGCGTAATGGTGCCGTAAAGCAGCATGGAGGCTTGATCCAGAAAGTATTCCTGATAACTGGCATCGGCTGATTCGCCTTGCGCCATTACCCAGACCTGAAAGCCATTGATGTACATGTTGCCGCAGTTTTTGCTGATGCGATCCATATAGTCATCGAGCTGCTTGCTGATGCCGATCTGCATCAAATCCGGCGCACACGCTGTGGCAGTGAACGCAACGACCAGCCCTGCCAAGATTGCACGTACTCGGCGCTGAAACGGGGACACATTGGCTGGCATAATCGACTCCATGAAAAACCTGTTGATCTGTTTCGCTATTCTATTCGGCATTGCGCCCGCTGTCTCGGCACAGGAAGATGCCGCCCTCTCCCGCTTTGTGCGCGCCCTGGGTGCGGTGGATATTCCGGCCGCTCATGTGAGCGTGGTGTCACAACCCCTGGAAAGCAACACCAAGGGCTGGGCGCTCAACGCCAATGCACTCCGCCTGACCGCTTCTACCGCCAAACTCTATACCACCTATGCGGCGCTTGTGCGCCTGGGGCCTGCCACAACGCTGAAGACGGAAGTCTGGCAAAGCGGTAACGATCTCATTATTGTTGGCAGCGGCGACCCCTCGTTAACGATAGAGCGTTTATCGTCTTTGTTGCGCCAGCTACGCGTACAGGGACTGCAGCAGATTAATGGCAACATTGCGTTGGACCGCTCCCGTTTTGGCCCGGCCTCTGCCCTGCCTTTTGACCCGATGGCGTTTGATAGCAAACCGATGCGACCCTATAACGTAGGGCCGGATGCGCTACTGCTCAACTTCCGCGCGATTCAGGTGGTGCTCACACCACAGAATGGCGCTGTACTCGCCCGCCTGGATACCCCCCTGGCCGGTGCCTCCGTAGATAACCAATTGCAATTGGGCGACGGCCCCTGCAGTGACTGGAAGGACAGCGTGCAAAGCTCAATCAGCGGCAACTTCCGCATTACGCTGAAGGGCAAGTTCCCACGGTCCTGCACACCACAAACGTTGCAGTTGGCGGCACATGGTGCGGAGTTGGCCGGCGAATCCGGTGCCAATAAATATGCCGAGGCACTGATCCGTGGGCTCTGGCAGGAGATGGGCGGCAGCTGGAACGGCAAAGCCGTGAGCGGCACCAAACCCAGCGGCTCAACGTTACTGGCCAGCACCGAATCACAACCGGTGGCACAGCTGGTGCGCGATATTAATAAGTACTCCAATAACGTGATGGCGCGGCAGCTCTTTCTGCTGCTGGCCGATGCGCCATCTACCCAGGCGGGTGCCGAGCAGGCACTGCGCCAGACACTCGCCGCACGCGGTGTGCCGATGAAGCATCTGGTCATTGAGAATGGCTCGGGGCTTTCGCGTAAAGAAGCCACCACACCGGAAGAAATGACTGGGTTGCTGCGCGTGATCTGGAATGACCCACGCATGCCGGAGCTATTGAGTTCGCTTCCGATTGGCGGCACCGATGGCACGCTCAAAAAGAATAAGAATAACGGGGGCGATGTTGGCCGCATCCGCTTGAAAACCGGCTCTCTGGAAAACACCCGCGCAGCGGCTGGTTATGTACAGGATAGTCATGGCCGTTGGCACACGCTGGTGGTGATGATTCAGGACCCGAAAGCCACCGCCAATTACGGCGCCCTGCGTGAAGCGATTGATCAACTGAGCAATAGTCTCGCGAACCAATAGCCGGATCCATCAAAAAGCCTTCCTTGCATTCCTGAAATCGTTGTATATACTTAAGCCATATACGCAATGCAATAAAGGGGTCGGCATGACGATTACTACCGTTTTCACAAACAATCGGACGCAAGCAGTTCGTTTGCCTGCGGACGCCCGCCTGCCAGAATCCGTAAAAAAAGTTTCCATACGAATCCGTGGCAAAGAGCGCGTGATTGCTCCCATTGAAAACACGTGGGATCACTTTTTTCTAAGTGGGCCCAGAGTGACCGAAGACTTTCTGGAAAATCGAGGCGGCCAGAGCGATTCACCCCGGGAATCTTTCTGATGATCAAATATTTGCTAGACACAAATATTGTCATTTACGTCATTAAACGCCGCCCTCCAGAGGTTCTGCAAACTTTCAACCAGCACGCGACACGCATGGCCATATCAAGCGTGACCTTAGCCGAACTGATTTACGGTGCAGAAAAAAGCCAGAATGTTAGCCAGAATCTTGAGGCCGTTGAAGAATTTGCCAGCCACCTCGAGGTGCTGCCCTACGATGAAAAAGCGGCACAGCATTATGGTGAGATCAAGGCAGAGCTTGAACGGCGCGGCCAGATTATTGGCGTTAACGACATTCACATTGCTGCGCATGCCAGAAGCCAAGGTCTAATCCTGGTGTCAAATAGTCTGAAGGAATTTAACCGAGTCGCCCACCTCGCTACAGAAAACTGGATATCGTCTTAATTGGTTTCTTATTGTTTACAAAGTTCATTCTTTGTATAGAATAAGAAACACTATGACAGGCAAGCCACTCCTTCTCCCTATCTCCCAGTTGGCTCATCTCGCCCAACTGGGCGGAGAAATCCGCGCGCGAAGGAAAGCGCTGGGCGTTAATGCCACCGCCACTGCGGAATCCGCTGGCATTTCACGCGTGACCCTGCACCGGATTGAAAAGGGGGAGCCTTCTGTCACCATGGGCGCCTATATGAACGTGATGGCAGCCCTAGGGCTTTCGTTGCCGGGCCAGGCCGCAACCGAAGACACCGAGAAGCAAGAGGTGATTCCAACGCGCATCAAAATCGACGATTACCCTCAGTTAAGGCAACTGGCATGGCAAGTGCATGGCACGGCGTCGCTAACACCACTGGAGGCTCGCGACATTTACGAACGCAATTGGCGACACCTGGATCAATCTCGGCTGGCAGACAAGGAGCGGCAACTAATTAACGCCCTTCAAACTGGGCTGAGCGGAGACTTTCCTCGTGTTTGAACGCACACATCACCAATATATTGCCCAGGTGCTCAGCCTGTTGGATAGCGATCTATTAAGGGCACACCATTGTTACTTTGGTGGCGGCACCGCGATCGCCTTGAAATATGGCGAGTATCGCGAGTCGGTTGATATCGACTTTCTGGTGTCAGACCTCGCCCATTACCGCCAGCTACGATTGTTGCTTTCCGGACGCGCCGGCATCAATGCAATCTTGAAGCCAGATCAACAATTGGTTTCGCAGACGCGTGACATTCGCGCAGATCAGTACGGCATTCGGACCACCCTGGCCATTGCGGATCACGCAATCAAATTCGAGATTGTTCTAGAAGGTCGAATCCATTTAGAAGCGCCTGGCACAACCGACCAGATCTGCCATGTCTCAACCCTCACAACTCTGGATATGGCGACGAGCAAGCTCCTCGCTAATTCGGATCGATGGGCCGATAGCGGTGTCTTTAACCGGGATGTTATCGATCTCGCGATGATGCAGCCATCAACAAAATCGTTGCGTCTTGCCATTGCCAAAGCAGAAGAGGCCTATGGCGCAGCAATTCAACGAGACTTGCTTAAAGCCATTACTCACCTTCAGGAAAAAGAAGGTTGGTTGGACCGCTGTATGCAAGCCATGTCTGTTTCCGTACCTAAAGCCGTGCTCTGGCAACATATCAAAGCCTTAAAAAGATGCTGTACAGTTTGATCGATTGAACAAGGAACCCATATGACCACCTTTAAAACTCCCCGCACCATCATTGCTACACCGAACGCGCCTGCCGCCATTGGCACCTATTCGCAAGCGGTCAATGCCAACGGTACGGTGTATCTGTCTGGCCAGATCGGTCTGGATCCAAAAACTGCCGAGATGGTCGATGGTATTGACGCACAAATCGTTCAGGTTTTTGAAAATCTGAAAGCTGTTACCGAAGCCGCTGGTGGTTCGTTGAACCACATTGTTAAGCTAAATGTCTTTCTAACGGATCTCGGCAACTTCGCCAAAGTGAACGAAACCATGGCCAAGTACTTTAGCGAACCGTATCCGGCACGTGCCGCCGTGGGCGTAGCCTCGCTGCCGCGTGGCGCGCAAGTGGAAGCCGATGCCGTGATGGTGCTGTAAGCAGCGCTGCGATTATTGAAACGATAGCCACGCAGGGGATTCGGGCATGACCGCCAAAAAACCTGCTGTGGCCAAGCCCGGCAAATCATCGACCGGCATTGCCGCTGGCCTGGAGAAACTGGGGCTGCGACGGCCACTAGATTTTGCACTACACCTGCCGCTGCGCTACGAAGACCAGACGCATGTAACGCTGCTGGCTGAAGCGCCCGCTGCCGGGCCAGCGTTATTTGCTATTAAGGTGCGTGCAGTTACGGTGGCGTTCCGGCCGCGGCGCCAGCTGGTGGTACAAGTAGAAGATGACAGCGGCCGAGCGAATCTGCGCTTTCTGAATTTTTACGGCAGCCAGACCAAACAGTTTGAACGCGCCCGCGATGAAGATCTGACGCTACATGCCTGGGGCGAACTGAAGCCGGGCTATCTGGGCCCAGAGCTGGTGCACCCGACTATCAGCAAACCACCCGAAGACGCTGCAGACGAAGCACCAAGTGACACGCTCACGCCTCAATACCCAACGACTGCCGGGGTATCGCAAGCCCAACTGCGCACCCGCATTGGTAAAGCGCTGAAGGATCTGTCGCTCCCAGAGACCTTGCCTCACACCGAGGACTCGCGTCACCTTCCGGGTTTGAATGACGCACTCCGCTACCTGCATGCACCACCACCGGATGTGAATTTATCGGCACTGAATGGTCGATCTCATTTAGCCTGGCAACGCATCTGCCTGGAAGAACTGGTGGCGCAGCAATTATCCTTACGCAAGGCGCGTCTGGCACGTCGACAAAAGGGCGCACCGGTTTTGCGCGGCAATGGTTCTTTGACCAACGCGTTGATCAAGCGCCTGCCCTTTGCACTAACCCATGCCCAGGAGCGCGCTTACGGCGAGATCTGTGCCGACCTGAACCAGCACTTTCCCATGCAACGTTTATTGCAGGGCGACGTGGGCAGCGGCAAAACCATTGTGGCAGCGCTCGCCGCCTGCCAGGCGATTGAAGCGGGCTACCAGGTAGCCTTTATGGCCCCGACCGAATTGCTGGCCGAGCAGCATTACAACAAGCTGGTTGAGTGGCTCGTGCCTTTGGGCATCAAGATCGCCTGGCTATCTGGCAGCCAGAAAAAATCGGAACGAACCGCGCAATTATCAGCAGCGGCCTCGGATGCAAACTTGGTGGTCGGTACGCACGCCCTATTTGAAGACGCGGTAGATTTCTCCAAGCTCGGGCTGGTGATTATTGATGAGCAACACCGCTTTGGCGTTGCACAACGTCTGGCGCTTCGAGAAAAAGGGAATAACCCGCATCAGCTGATGATGTCGGCCACGCCCATTCCCCGCACGCTGGCCATGAGTTATTTTGCCGATCTGGATTGCTCGGTGATTGATGAATTACCGCCCGGCCGCACGCCGATTCGTACCCGCCTGATTGCGGATACCCGACGCGACGATGTGATTACCGCGATACGCAACGCCATTGCCGGTGGCGAGCAGTGCTACTGGGTGTGCCCGCTGATTGAAGAATCTGAAACGCTGGAATTGCAAACCGCGATTGATACGCACGCCCTGTTAACCGAAGCGCTACCGGAATACCAGGTGGGGCTCGTGCATGGTCGCTTGAAGGCCGATGAAAAGATCGCCACCATGCGCGCCTTTGCCGAAGGCACACACCATCTACTGGTGGCCACCACCGTGATTGAAGTGGGTGTGGATGTGCCCAATGCCAGCCTGATGGTGATTGAGCATGCCGAACGTTTTGGCCTGGCACAGCTGCATCAGTTACGAGGGCGCGTCGGCCGTGGCGCACGCGAAAGTAGCTGCATTCTGATTTACGGACAGCCCCTTTCTAATACAGCCAAAGAGCGGCTACGTATTATTTACGAGAACACCGATGGCTTTGAGATTGCCCAGGCCGATCTGCAACTCCGTGGACCGGGCGAACTGGTGGGAAAACGACAAAGCGGTGTGCCGATGCTTCGCTACGCCGATCTGGAACGCGATGCTGACTTGATCCCGACTGCCCAGAAAATTGCAGACCTGATGCTGAAAGAAACGCCAGCATTAACCGAGCTGCATATGGATCGCTGGTTCGGGCATGCCGAGGGATTTCTTAAAACTTAAGCTATGACAACGTCTAACGAACTCGCTAAAGACACCCTGGGCACTTTTGAATCGATCATCATGGGCATTGCTGGCACGGCACCTGCCTTTAGTGTTGCTGTCACCGCCGCCACCATTGTTGCTTCAGTCGGCGTGCTCTCTGTCGGCAGTATTCTTTACTGTGGCCTCATTATGTTCGGCATTACGCTCGCCTTTATTCATTTGAGCAAGATCACGCCGAATGCCGGCGCGGCCTATGCCTGGGTGGGCCATGTCTTTGGATCTTATTGGGGCTTTTTTGCCGGATGGGGCCTGCTCGTGGCGTCGGTGTTTTTTATGGTGTCGGCCACTATTCCAGCCGCTACATCGACTCTGGTGTTAATTGCGCCTAGCTATGTAGAAAACACGGATTGGGTCACGGCCATTGCCGCCGTCTGGCTGACGCTTGTGACGCTAGTCGTCACGCGCGGTATCAAGCATTCAAGTTACACCCAACTGATTTTAACGGTGTTTGAAAGCGGCATTCTCATCGCCTTGATTGTTGGCGCCTTGGTATATTTTGGCAAGAATCCCGCCCATAGCCCGTCTTTTATCTGGGTCTCTCCATTTTCTTTTTCCCCGCAAGTTTTTGCGACCGGTGCCCTAACGGCCATTTTCTTTTTCTGGGGTTGGGATGTCACCATGAACCTCAGCGAAGAGAGCAAAGCGGCAACGGCAGGCAAGACCAGTTCTGCAGGCAAAGGCGCATTCTGGTCTGTTTTAAACATGATGCTGTTTTTTACGATCATGATGGTGGTGATTCTGATTGTGTTGACTGATCAAGAGATTGCTAACGCTGATACCAACGTACTCTTTGCTGTGGCCAGCAAGCTATTCCCAACGCCCTGGAATTATTTGGCGGTTTTTTGCACGATTGTCAGCACAGTCGGCACCATTGAAACGCAAATATTGCAGTTCAGTCGCAGTATGTTTGCTATGGCAAGGGATGGCATGCTGAATCCCGTTTACGCGCGTATTCATGCAGGATGGCAAACGCCGTGGGTGGCCACTTTGGTGATCTGGTTGCTGGGCATGCTTCTATTGTTTACCTCTTCATACATGCCTTCGGTTAAAGAAATTCTGGCCAGCTCCATTCTGGCGATTGGCTTCCAGATCTGTTTCTACATGAGCTTGGCGGGCTTTGCCTGTGCCTGGCATTACCGTTTCAAGTTCCGTTGCGGCGTCACCCAGGCAATAACTTATGTGCTTTGGCCGCTATTGTCTGGTGTTTTCATGGTGTTCATTGCGGTCTATAGCATTCCTACCTTTGATTTAATTACGAACCTACTGGGCGCCGGTGGACTGCTGATTGGTTTTATTCCGTTGTTTCTCAATCGACGCACAGCCAGATTTAGCTCGAAGCCTTAGGTCATTTACAGGTAAAATCGTTGGCTATGCTTTTGCACCGCCAGACTATTCACTTACCCATCGCCCGATTAATGCTTGCGTTGGCGCTCGTCTGCGCGCTGCTCTCTACCCAGTTTGTTCTGAATCGTCACGTTGTTGAACATGCTGCATTACCAACGCTTGCCGCTACGCAAATCGATAACGAATCCGGCATGCCAGATGGCCCGAGCTGCCTGACTTGTCTGGAACATCAGGCACACGGCGCTGCCTTAATCGGAAAACCTACCGTCATTCTGGTGGATGGCATCAGCCCCATGCAGGCTCAGGCGCTGCCGCCCAACACACCTTATCTGGCACCTGAACGCGCCCGCCAGCGCGCACCACCCGTTCTTTCCTGAATCGTTTGATATCTAAAGCACCGTAGCCAGTACTGCGGTGCGTTGTCGTATATTTCAGGAAGACGTTTAT
>JBDLTI010000062.1:0-10336 GCA_039805865.1 Pseudomonadota bacterium
GGTTCCTCAGCGGCTATCTGGGGCGGCTGGCTTGAACGCGTTGGCCCACGCAAAGCCGGTGTCGTTTCGGCTTTCTGCTGGTGCGGCGGTCTGGTCATCTCGGCTATCGGCATCAAGCTGCACCAGATCTGGCTGATGTGGCTCGGTTCCGGCGTCATTGGCGGCATCGGTTTGGGGCTGGGCTATATCTCACCCGTCTCGACCCTCATCAAATGGTTCCCGGATCGTCGCGGCATGGCCACCGGCATGGCCATCATGGGTTTTGGTGGTGGCGCCATGATCGGTGCACCTCTCGCTGACCTACTCATGAAATCTTTTGCCACGCCCACCTCCGTTGGTGTCTTTGAAACCTTCCTGGTGCTGGCAGCCATTTACTTTGTATTCATGATCTCTGGCGCTCTCGGCTACCGCATTCCGGCCGAAGGCTGGAAGCCCGCTGGCTGGACACCGCCAGCGCCATCGAAGCGCGCCATGATCACCCAGCATCATGTGCACCTGAGCAAGGCCTGGAAAACCCGTCAGTTCTGGCTGGTCTGGACAGTGCTTTGTGTCAACGTAACGGCAGGCATCGGCATCATCGGCATGGCCTCGCCCATGCTGCAGGAAGTTTTTGCCGGTAAATTGATTGGCATTGATGTTGCATTCAATGAACTGACCACGGCTCAGAAAACCTCGATTGCCGCTATTGCGGCCGGCTTTACCGGCCTGCTGTCGCTGTTCAACATCGTGGGCCGTTTCTTCTGGGCATCACTCTCCGACAAGATCGGCCGTAAAGCCACCTACGCCACCTTCTTCCTGCTCGGCTTTGGCATGTATGCAGCGATTCCGAGCACCGCACAAGGCGCCAGCCTTGCTTTGTTCGTGATCTTCATGTGCGTGATTCTCTCGATGTACGGCGGTTGCTTCGCCACCGTACCAGCCTATCTGGCAGACATGTTCGGCACCAAGTTCGTGGGTGCCATCCATGGTCGACTGCTCACCGCCTGGTCGGCAGCCGGCATCTTCGGCCCGGTCATCGTTAACTATCTGCGTGAATATCAACTGGCCCATGGCGTTGCTCGGGCTGATGCCTACAACATCACCATGTACATTCTCTCTGCCCTGCTCATCATCGGTTTCATCGCCAACTGGCTAGTGCGTCCGGTGTCTGAAGAACTGCACATGAGCAAAGATGAAGTTGCCGAAGAAAAGAAAATCGCCGATGACACACACGAGCACTTTGTGTCAGACGTTGCAGCCATTGCGCATGAAGTGAGTCACTCATGGAAGATCGCACTGGCCTGGGCCGCAGTTTCCATCCCCATGGCCTGGGGCATGTGGATCACCCTGCAAAAGGCATTGCTGCTCTTTAAATAATTCAACGCGCATACTCACAAAAAAGCCGCTTGAAATATCAAGCGGCTTTTTTACAGATCAAATGAATAATTACTCCACGGTCACCGACTTGGCCAGATTCCGCGGTTTATCCACATCAGTGCCTTTGGCTAGCGCCGTGTGATACGACAAGAGTTGTAGCGGCACGGTATGCACAATAGGCGATAGGCTTCCGGCATGATCCGGTACGGTGATCACATGAACGCCATCTTCTGACTGGAAGCCCGTGTTGGCATCAGCCAGAACGAAGAGCTCCCCACCCCGGGCTTTTACTTCCTGGAGGTTGCTCTTCAGTTTTTCCAGAAGCTGGTTGTTAGGGGCAACGGAGATCACAGGCATGTCTTTGTCGACCAGTGCCAAGGGGCCATGCTTCAGTTCGCCAGCGGCATAGGCTTCCGCATGGATATAGGTGATTTCTTTGAGCTTGAGTGCCCCTTCAAGAGCGATGGGGTAATGCACCCCACGGCCGAGGAACAAGGCGTGATGCTTGTCGGCGAATTGCTTGGCCCAGGCTTTGATCTGCGGCTCGGTGGCCAGCACCGCAGTAATGGCGGCTGGTAGGTGGCGCAGATCTGAGACGAGGTTGGCCAGGTGTTCTGGACTGATCGTGCCTTTGACTTTAGCCAGCACCAGGGTGAGCACATAGAGTGCGGCTAGCTGCGTGGTAAAGGCTTTAGTAGAGGCCACACCGATTTCAGGGCCAGCGTGGGTCAGGAAGCGCAGTGGACAGGCACGGACGATGGCTGATTCCGGCACGTTACAGATCGCCAGTGTATGGGGCATACCCAGATCCTGGGCATGCTTAAGCGCTGCCAGGGTATCCGCCGTCTCACCCGATTGGGAGATGGCAATGACGAGGGTCTTTGGATCCGGCACGCTGTCGCGGTAGCGGTATTCACTGGCGACTTCAACGGAGACGGGCAGTTTGGCAATGCTTTCCAGCCAGTAACGGGCGGTTAGGCCGGCGTGATAGCTGGTGCCGCAGGCCAGAATAAGAATACGGTCGATGTTTTGGAAGATGCTTTCAGCTTGAGAACCGAACCAACCGGCCTGAACGGTCTGGGCGCTACCCAGCATGTCGAGGGTATTGATAATGGCGCCGGGCTGTTCGAAGATCTCTTTTTGCATGTAGTGGGCATAGGTGCCCAGTTCTACGGCATCGGCAGACAGTTGAGATTCGGTTTCTTCCCGGCTGACGGGGGTGCCGTCCTGACGGGTAATGGTGATGCTATCCGGAGTGAGGACGGCAACATCGCCGTTCTCGAGGTAGACCATACGGCGGGTAACCTGCAGAAGGGCTGCAGTGTCAGAAGCGGCATAGTTAGCGTCATCCGCCAGGCCTAGAACCAGCGGGGAGCCTTCACGAGCCACGATAGCGGTATGCGGCTTGTCTTGCTGAATCACGCCAATGGCGTAGGCGCCGGTGACTCGGGTGCAGGCAGTGCGGACGGCAGACACAAGATCCGGCGAACCCGAAAGATTCTGGTGAACGAGGTGAGCGATGACTTCGGTGTCGGTATCGGAGGTGAATTCGTAACCAGCGGCTATGAGCTCACACCGCAGTGCTTCGTGGTTCTCAATGATGCCGTTATGGACGACAGCCAGCCCATTGGAGATATGCGGGTGAGCATTACGCTCACAGGGAACACCATGAGTGGCCCAGCGGGTGTGGGCAATGCCGGTTTCACCGGACAGATGCTGCTTCTCAGTCTCGGTGGTCAGATCCGCTACACGGCCCGCCGAACGAACGCGGACGAGACCATCTCCATTCAAAACGGCAACACCGGCAGAGTCGTAACCCCGGTATTCGAGTTTGCGCAGACCTTCGAGCAGTACCGAAACGATATTCTTACGAGCAACCGCAACAACTATGCCGCACATGGAACAACCCCGAAGTCATAAATTATTTGCTCAATTATACCGCTCCAGCGCTCTGCCAAACCCTATTTAGCAATGCCGGTCATAAGCTTATGCAAAACATGTCTAGGCGCGTAGCAACTCTTTACGGATAATCAGCCCATTCACTCCGAATCTATGAGGTTTTTCATGGCCATCGCAAAAGACGTTACCGCACTAATCGGCAACACACCCCTTGTACGTATCAACCGTTTAGCCCAAGGCGTCAAGGCTGAGGTGGTTGCCAAGCTGGAGTATTTCAACCCATCGCACAGCGTTAAAGACCGTATTGGCGTTTCCATGATCGATGCCGCTGAAAAGGCCGGTTTGATCAAACCGGACACCGTGATTGTTGAGCCGACCAGCGGTAACACGGGCATTGCACTGGCTTTCGTGGCGGCGGCGCGGGGTTACAAGCTGATTCTGACCATGCCGGAAACCATGTCGAAGGAGCGTCGCGCCCTACTCCGTGCCTACGGTGCCGAATTAATTCTGACCCCAGGCCCCGAAGGCATGGGCGGCGCCATCAAGAAGGCGGAAGATCTGGCTGCGGTCAACCCGAACTATCTGATCCTGCAACAATTCAAGAACCCGGCCAATCCGGAAATTCACCGCAACACCACAGCCGAAGAAATCTGGCGCGATACGGATGGTCAGGTGGACATCCTGATCTCTGGCGTGGGCACGGGTGGCACGATTACCGGTGTGGGCGAAGTGCTGAAAAAGAAGAACCCTAACTTCAAAGTCATTGCTGTCGAGCCTGATGCATCACCCGTACTTTCGGGTGGCGAAAAAGGTCCGCACCCGATCCAGGGCATTGGCGCCGGCTTTATACCCCCCGTGCTGAATACGGCCGTTTACGATGAAGTGATTCGAGTTAAAAACGAAGATTCATTCGAAACTGCCAAGCGTGCCGCCAAAGAAGAAGGCTTGCTGGTCGGCATCTCGTCCGGCGCCGCCCTCTGGGCTGCGCTTGAGGTGGCCAAGCGCCCTGAAAATGCGGGCAAGCGTATCGTCGTTATCATCCCGTCTTTCGGCGAGCGTTACCTCAGTACGGCGCTCTTTGCAGGGTTAGCCGACTAAATCCGGCATCCTCCAAGCAACTCAGGCCCCGATTGGGGCCTGAACTTTTTGTACCTGTGAAACCCAGAATCAGGATTTGGACTTAGGCACCGCTTTTACGGCTGCATTACCGACTAAGGCCACATTGCTCTCGGTCAACTCCTTAAACTGGTTCATGGAATCATTAAAACGGGCAAATGCCTTATTGGCCGTATCAACAGCAGACTTAAGCGTAGCAATCGCCACCTCGGAACCCACCGGGGTGGTCGTCTCGATTTTATTGGCCAGAGTGGCCATGCTCTTTTTGAATTCTTCGAATTTACCCTCAACGATGGCCGTTGCGTCTTCACGGGCCGCTGTCGTAATTTCATAGACACTACGGGTGTACGCTACACCCTTCTCGATATGAGGCTGAGCCATATTGGCTGGCAATGCCATCGCATCCTGCGGCGACTTTACAGAGAGCACCGCTTTGCCATTGCTGGCCATGTCCTCAAAAGCTTCTCGTGTGGCATGCAGGTTTAGCGCGGCAACACGTTCTGCCGAAGCCAATGCGGTATTCACCACAGACAACAGTGTATCAACCGCAGTTTTCTGTGCAGCAAGAAATGCGTCGTTATTAAAAGCAGGCATGATTGTTTCCAATGAAAATACAGTTTGACCTACAGATTAAATTCTCATGTCATATTTTACCCCGCAATTCCGTTCGGGCGATGGTCATACTGTTTCAACACATCCAGCAACACATGATCAAGAACATTAAGGTGCGTACTTTCCAACACGACCAGCGGTGCACAGCCCGCTGCATGGGCTTCTATCCAGCGACTGAGACACAGACACCATTGGTCGCCTTCAACAAGGCCGGGAAATTGCCATTGGGGTCTTGGCGTGCTGAGATCATTTCCTTGTTGAAAACTATACTCAAGGAATGCCTCCGTCATCACGGCACAAACAAGATGCGCCCCGACATCCGAGTCTTCCGTTCGGCAACACCCATCCCGAAAAAAACCGGTCACGGGATCAAAAGAACAGGGAACCAGCGGCTCTCCAAATACATTTCTATCAGGTGCTTGGCGCATAATGTCTTCACGGAGGAGAATGTCGGACTAAGTTTAATCCGGAAATGGTCATGATCAAATATCGCTGGCCTCTCATAGTTGGCGGCTTAAGTGCTGCGCTTGCCGTTGCCATGAACGCAATGGGTGCTCACGCATTTGTGGGCTTACTCAATGCCAATGGCAAAACTGCCCTCTTCAATACGGCGTTACATATGCACGAGATGCATGCCATTGGTTTGCTCATCGTTGGACTTGCCTTACTTTACCGACCAAACAGCCGTTCCTGGCACTTTGCTGCATTGCTATTGTTGGCTGGCCAATTACTGTTCTGCGGCAACCTTTATGTGTTGAGTCTTTACAATATATCGCTTATTAGCGCACTCACGCCCATTGGCGGATTCTGTTTGATCGCTGGCTGGGCTTTGTTCAGTTTAGGGGCACTGTTAAAAACGGCTTCAGAACGTAAATCACCCTAGGTTTTACGCACCAAGGCAACCCCGGTCACAGCCACCACTAAGCCCATCAGACTAACAACACTGAGTCTTTCATCAAACATTGCCCCGGCAATCAATGCGGTCACCGGTGGCACCAGATAAAAAAGACTCGCTACATTCACGGCCGACCCATGGCGAATCAGATGGTTAAGCAGGCTGATTGCCCCAACAGAAAGTACCAGCACCAACCACGCCAACGCAAAAATAAACTCGCCAGTGAGCTGCACATGAAATCCTTCAAACATCAAAGCAAAGGGTAAGGTAACCAAAGCGGCGGCTGAAAACTGGATAACAGATCCCGAGCGCCAGTCAAAATGCGGGCAGAAACGTTTCTGATACAGCGCCCCCAGCGTGATACCCAGCAAAGCACACAACGCCGGAACAACCCCTGTGAGCGCAAATCCACTTTCAATCCGTCCGGATAGAACAAGTGCCGTGCCGGTAATGCCTAGTACCAAACCCAGCCACTGCCGCGAACGCACCGCTTCCCCCAGCACCGCTATCGCAAGCAATGCGGTGAGCAACGGTTGCAGCCCCACTAGCAGACTCACCATCCCAGCAGGCAAGCCCTGTTTAATGGCGAGGAATACGCCCCCCAGATAAATTCCCTGCATCAGAATACCGGCGACCGCTAGGTGAACCCAGGCACGGACTGATCTAGGCCATTGCGCCCCGGCAACGAGCGCAGCCCCCCCCATAAGCACAATCACAAGCAGATACCGTAACAACAGAAAACTCAGCGGCTGCGCATACGGCAAGCCGTATTTCGCACCGATAAAACCGGTACTCCAGAGAAAAACGAATAACGCAGGGTAAAAACGAGCCATGGACGAATGGTATCCTGCTTAATCCAACTGAGCACCTTCATGAGCCAGACCACCGAACTTAAAGCAGGCACACCGGCATTCCGCCGCGCCAACTGGGCGCTGATCCTGGGCGGATTTGCCTGCTTTACCTTGCTGTATGGCACACAGCCCTTATTGCCGGAATTTACCGAGTCATTTGGCATATCGCCCACCATGGCAAGTCTGACAGTGTCTGCCGGCACGCTCACCCTGGCGTTTCTGCTGATTCCGCTCAGCATGTTGTCCGATAAGTTTGGCCGTGCACCCCTGATGAAAGGCGCGCTCCTAGGCGCCACACTATTTGCCTGGGCTTCGGCTTTTGCGCCCAACTTTGAATGGCTCGTACTCTCTCGAGCTGGCGTTGGTGCGTGTATCGCTGCACTGCCCGCCGCCGCCATGGCTTATCTGGGAGAGGAAATCAGCGCGGCCTCTCGTGGCAAGGTGATGGGCATGTATATCGCAGGCAACGCACTCGGCGGTATGTTTGGTCGCTTTCTTTCTGCCGTTGTCACGCAATACAGCAACTGGCACTATGGCCTCGCTGCACTCGCTTTGGTCGGCATTATCTGTACCCTGCTATTTTGGCGACTGCTGCCACAGGCGCGCCATTTCAAAACGCGCTCGCTGGCACCTGGCGCATTGTGGATTGATGTACGCCGTATCTACAGCGATCCCGGATTGCCGTGGCTTTTCACAACTGCATTTTTAATTATGGGTGCCTTTGTCAGCATCTATAACTATCTTGGCTTCAGATTAAGTGAAGCACCCTATAACTTAGGCCCGGCAGCGATTGGCACCGTGTTTTTACTGTACGCCCTGGGCAGCGCCTCATCTGCCCTCGCCGGACATCTGGTTGACCAGTACGGCCGGGGCAAGATCATGCTGATCATGATTAGTGCCATGGCCCTAGGGGTATTGGCTACCCTGGACAGTCAACTAATCGTCATCATTTTCGGCCTGGCCCTGTTTACCTTTGGCTACTTCGCCACGCATGCCATTGCGAGCGGCTGGGTAGGTTTTCGCGCCGGAGAGCGCCGCGGGCTGGTTTCCGCACTTTATTTATCCAGTTACTACCTGGGCAGCAGCTTCCTAGGCAGCACCTCAGGCCCGCTCTGGACCAACTATCGTTGGCCCGGCATGGTCGTCGGCCTCATGGTCTGTGTCGGGCTAGTCTTTGCCATCGGACTGTACCTCAGCCGCATGGAAAAAACCGCCCGTTAAATTACTGGCGTGGCGTATAAACGCCATCCACAGACTTCAAAGCATTACGATTCTGAGCATCAGTCCCGCAGGTACCCTTGAGTCCATGAATCACCACGGCATTGGGCTCGTTACGGAAATAGAACGCACATTCGCCATTTTCATTGGCATAAAGAAACTCATCGGCATTTGCAGTGCGCGTGGCCCAACCCCACAGCGTCAAGCAATCACCGGGGCCATTGGCACAGCCCTGACCCGGTGTGATATTGCCGCTTGAAAGTCGGAAATTAAAACCACCACTATTCAAACCCGTCACAGCAATTTCCGACCGCTCACCTTTAAGAAACCAACCCGACAGATTCGTTTCCAATGCGCCGGCAAAGGCCGTTGCCGAAACGCCCAGACTCAGTGCCACCAGTGTTTGGGCAATAGTTCTCTTTTTAATCATCCTTCATTCCTTTGAGCAAGATCGTTCATGAATCAATGAATTGCTTTAAGCTTACGACATTCTAAGGTTTTATTTGCAAGGCGCTCATGCAACGCTTCACCCGAATTCTCTTTACGCTACTAGCCTGTTCAATGCTCGCAGCCTGTTCTGGCCCCCAGGTACTCAGCCAGACACCCGATAGCATTACCTTTGCCTTCCCTAGTGGCCGATATGGTGTGGAAGACGTCAAAGAAGATGCCGAAGCCTATTGCAAGAAACGCGGCCTCAATGCAGAACTCCGTGGCAACAAAGCCTGCACGGCGCCCTGCCTGAGCTGTCCGCTGCAATGCCGCGCCACGTTTATCTGTAACTGAACATGATCACTCTGAAGAACATCACCCTGCGCCGCGGCGCACGGGTACTGCTGGATGATGCCAGCTGCACCATTAACCCCGGTGAACGTGTTGGCCTCGTTGGCCGCAACGGCGCGGGCAAATCCACCTTATTTGCCTTGCTTAACGGCACCCTGCATGAGGATCGCGGCGACTTCAGCATTCCCACCCAGTGGCAAATGGCCCAGGTTGCGCAGGACATGCCGGAGACTGAGGACAGCGCCACCCGTTTTGTTATCGAGGGCGATACCCGCTTGATGGCGGCTGAAGCCGAAGTAGCTACTGCCGAAGCCAGCGATGACGGCGAACGTATGGGTCATGCCTATGCCCTACTCAATGATGTCGGCGCCCACGATGCACAATCCCGTGCCCAGGCGCTGATTCTGGGACTGGGTTTCAAAACCAGTGAATTGAATCAGCCGGTGAATAGCTTCTCCGGTGGCTGGCGCATGCGCCTGCAGCTGGCACGCGCCCTGATGTGTCCATCAGACCTGCTGCTGCTCGACGAACCAACCAATCACCTGGATCTAGATGCTTTAGTCTGGCTGGAAGCCTGGCTCAAGCGTTACTCCGGGACCCTCGTTGTGATCAGCCATGACCGGGAATTTCTCGATGCCGTGACCAATGTCACGCTGCATATCGATCACGGCAAGCTCGTGCGCTACGGCGGCAACTACAGCGCCTTTGAAGATCTGCGTGCTGAGCAGCTCGCCATTCAACAGGCTTCTTTTGCCAAACAACAGGAAAAAATCGCGCACCTGCAGTCTTTCATCAACCGCTTTAAGGCCAAGGCCAGTAAAGCCAAGCAGGCACAAAGTCGGGTTAAAGCCCTGGAGCGCATGGAAAAGATTGCGCCGGTGCTGGCCGATGCCGAGTTCACCTTTACCTTTGATGAACCGGGCGCGCTACCTAACCCCATGCTGGCCATGGAAGATGCCAGCTTTGGCTATCCACCACCTGCTGATGCTGCACCAGACACCCCGCCTACGATCATCGTTGAACACGTGAATCGCTCGGTACTCGCCGGCCAGCGCATCGGCATTCTGGGTGCGAACGGCCAGGGTAAATCAACACTGGTTAAAACCATTGCCCAGACGCTACCGGTACAGGCCGGCACACTCACTGAAGGCCGTGGTCTCACCATTGGTTACTTTGCCCAGCAGGAGCTGGATGTATTAACCGCCAACGCCACACCGATGGAGCACATGATCCGCCTAGCCAAAGCGGCGATTGCCACTGGCAAGACGCAAGGCCGCGACATGCGGGAACAGAACCTGCGTACCTATCTGGGCACCTTCAACTTTAGTGGTGACCAGGTCATGCAACCGGTTGGCACCATGAGCGGTGGCGAAAAAGCGCGTCTGGTATTGGCCATGATTGTGTGGCAACGCCCCAACCTGTTGCTGCTCGATGAACCGACGAACCATCTGGATCTGGCAACGCGCGAAGCCCTAGCCATGGCCCTGAACGAGTTTGAAGGTACCGTGATGCTAGTCAGCCACGATCGCGCCTTATTGCGTTCGGTCTGCGACAGCTTCTGGCTGGTCTCGCGTGGCGGGGTGTCTGACTTTGATGGCGACCTGGATGA
>JBDLTI010000063.1:0-9838 GCA_039805865.1 Pseudomonadota bacterium
CAGTCGCAGAGGTACCCAGTCCAGCGGATACCGACGAAACCCTGTCACCCGAACGTATCAAACAGGCTCTGGAACAATCCCACTATAAAGTAGCCACTGCTGCGCGCCGGCTCGGCGTACATCGCTCAACGCTGTACCGCTATATGGCCGCGTATAACCTTTGAAAGCCGAATCGCTACAGTTTGACTTCTGACCACGCCTCCCCCAGCGCATCCGCCTGTTGCAGCACCAACTCAACAGCGGCTTCCTGCTGGTCGGGCGGATATTTGTACTTACGCAGAATCCGACGAACCATCAGGCGTAGCTTGGCACGCACGCTGTCACGCACCGACCAATCCACCGTCAGGTTGTTACGCAGGTTCTCGGCCAATTCGTGTGCGATCTTCTTCAGCGTTTCGTCGCTGAGTTCACGAACGGCTGATTCGTTATCAGCCAGCGCATCGTAGAAGCGCACTTCATCATCGTTCAGCCCCAGTTCGTCGCCACGGTTGGCAGCCACACGGAACTTCTTGGCCATATCGATAAGCTCTTCAATCACCTGCGCCGTTTCAATGGCGCGGTTCTGATAGCGCTTCACCACGTTGGCCAACAATTCAGAAAACTTTTTCTGCTGAACGATGTTGCTGGCAAACTTGGATTTAATCTCACCTTCCAGCAACCGTTCCAGCAACTCAACCGCTAGGTTACGCTCCGGTAAGTTCTTCACCTCGGCAAGGAAGGCATCATCCAGAATGCCGATATTGGGTTTATCCAGCCCGACGGCATCAAAGACATCAACCACTTCCTCCGAGACCACGGCTGAATTGATAATCTGCCGAATCGCCAGATCCCGCTCTTCTTCGTTTCGCTTCTTCTGGCTGAGTTCCCGTTTGGTCAGAATCACCTTAACGGCTTGCAGAAACGCCACTTCTTCCCGGGCCGCTTTGGCTTCATCCAACGTACAGCACAAGCTAAAGGCTTTGCTCATGGCCAAGGCCGTATCGGCAAAACGCTTCTTGCCATCTTTCTGGCCGAGCACAAAGTTAGCCGCACCGGCCAGGCGCTTATGGCCGGACGTCAGAAAATCCGAATAATCGTAGCCATGCAACATGCCGCGCAGAATATCGAGCTTTTCCGCAAGCACCGCATAGGCTTCCGCCGCATCAACCGTTGGGCGGCCGCGTCCTTTGCTGGCGGTGTATTCCTTGAGCGCACTCTTCAGTTCATTGGCAATGCCGATGTAATCAACCACCAACCCGCCCTGCTTGTCTTTGAACACCCGGTTAACCCGGGCAATAGCCTGCATGAGGTTATGCCCCTTCATGGGTTTATCCACATACAGGGTATGCACGCACGGCGCATCAAAGCCGGTGAGCCACATATCGCGCACAATCACCATCTTCAGCGGATCGACCGGGTTCTTAAAGCGCTTCTCCAGGTCTTTCTTCACCTGCCCGCTGTAGATATGGGGTCGCAGCAATGCCTTATCGCTGGCCGACCCAGTCATGATGATCTTAATCACCCCCTTTTTCGGGTCGGTGTCATGCCAATCCGGGCGTAGCTTAATAATTTCGTTATAGAGGTGAACACAGATCTCACGGCTCATGCCCACCACCATGGCCTTGCCGTCTTGCGCTTTCAGCCGCTCTTCAAAGTGGCTCACCAAATCCGCTGCGACACGGGCAACACGCGGCTCAGCGCCAACAATCTTTTCCAGGGCAGCCCACTTGGATTTAAGCTTGGCCTGGTTGCCCTCTTCTTCATCTTCGGCCAGTTCATCAACATCTTCATCCAGTTGTGCCAGCTCAGACTCTTTCAGCCCTAACTTGGCCAGCCGCGACTCAAAGTAAATGGCTACGGTTGCGCCATCTTCCTTAGCCTGCTGCATATCGTACACGTGGATATAGTCACCAAAAACAGCGCGGGTATCCCGGTCTTCACTCGATACCGGCGTACCGGTAAACGCCACAAAAGTGGCATTCGGCAAGGCGTCACGCAAATGCTGGGCGTAACCCACCTGGTAGGCGAAGGCTTGCTCAGAGGCACTATCGGCTGCCTGTAGCACCGTTGCATCATTAGCCGCGCCCGTAGAAAGCTTGGTTGACCGAACTGGCTTTAACTTCGCCTCAAAGCCATATTGGGTGCGATGCGCCTCATCGGCGATCACCACAATATTGTTTCGCTCGGACAGCGTTGGGAAGATATCTTCATCTTCCCCAGGCATAAACTTTTGAATGGTGGCAAAGATAATGCCGCCCGACGGCCGGTTGTCCAACAACTCACGCAGTTTCTGACGCGTCTTGGCCTGCACCGGCTGCTCACGCAGCAGATCCTGCGCTAAAGAGAACACCCCAAACAACTGACCATCCAGATCATTGCGGTCGGTAATCACCACAATGGTCGGGTTTTGCATCGCAGGTTCTTGCATCACCCGCGCCGCAAAGCACGTCATCGTAATGCTCTTACCGCTGCCCTGGGTATGCCAGACCACCCCACCCTTATGCGTGCCACCTGGGCGAGACGCATCGACAACCTGTTGAATCGCCGAACGCACCGCATGGAACTGGTGATACCCGGCAATCTTCTTCACCAGCGTGCCGTCGTCTTCAAACAGTACAAAGTAGCGCAGATAATCCAACAGCATGGCAGGTGATAGCAAACCACGAACCAGCGTTTCCAGTTCGTTGAACTCGCCTAATGGGTCCAGGTTCACGCCATCAATCGTGCGCCACTGCATAAAGCGCTCGGCATTGGCCGAGAGTGAGCCAAAGCGCGCATCCGAGCCATCGGAAATCACCAACAGCTCGTTGTATTCAAAAACGTCGGGAATCTGTTCTTTGTAGGTCTGAATCTGGTCAAAGGCTTTCCAGATATCCGCCGTTTCATCCGCCGGGTTCTTCAGCTCCAGCAACACCAACGGCAAGCCATTCACAAACAGAATAATGTCCGGCCGGCGTGTATGGTGCGGTCCCTTCAACGAGTACTGGTTAATCGCCAGCCATTCATTCGCCGCGACATTAGCCCAATCGATCAAGCGGACGAAATCACCAATGATCTCCCCACCCTTCTGGTACTGAACCGGCACGCCATTGACCAGCAGCTTATGAAAATGGCGATTGGCTGCCAACTGTGATGGCACACCCAGATCCACCACCTGCTTCAGCGCATCATCCCGCGCCACCAAAGGGATTTCCGGGTTCAACCGCCCAATGGCACCACGAAGTCGCTCGACCAGCAGCACCTGGCGATAATCTGCCCGCTCTGGTGCAATACCATCGGGTGCTAAATCGTAGCCAGACAAAGTCTGATAGCCGACTTCACTCAGCCAGCCCAGCGCTTCCTGTTCAAGTTGATCTTCAGTCATTAAATACCATCTTGAGCCAGCAGATCTGCTCGGTTCGTTTTCAGCCAGTGCTCTGTATGCGCCAGCAAGAACTTCGCTTGTCCCACACAGCTTTCAACCACCGCATCGGTAATGGGGTAACCCTCGTAATCATTTTGATTGCGTTGCCGACGCAGGGCATCAAGCACAATCACCACATCTGCTTGCACACCCAAAGTTTTAGGCAATGCTTGAATGGCTAACTGATGATGCCCAGGTTGGTTCGTAGATATACGGTAGCCGTTAGCCCACAAGCCCAGCATAGCGCATTGCATGATCGCCTTATACGCCACATCAAAACGACTCTCTGGACTCAATGCGGGTATTGCCGAATCGGCAAGATTACGCACCGCCGCGGCTAAAAGACGGCGAACGCCTTCAGCGCTGGCTTCAAACGCCTGTAGCTTTTGTATCGCCAGCAAATTTTCCAAAGTCATGCGCGTTTCCGATCACAAACAACTTAGGGCTATTAAGAAGGTTTTGGATAAACGGCTCACCCGCAGCAACCCGCTTTATAAATTCTTCTTGATTATAAATCGTTGGATTAATTTCCCGCTGCAATATTTCCTGTGCCGGGTACAACGCCTGCACGGCATCTACAAAAGAAACCTCGCCAATCAACAGCACATCCACATCACTGCTCGGCGTTTCCTCCCCGCGTGCAACAGAACCAAATACGAACGCGTAGTCGATCTGACCCACCACCGTTTGCAACGCCTCGGCCAATACAGCCACCACACCCGTTGTTTTACGAAACAACCCGGCCAATTCTGAATAGATCGGATGCACCCGATTAGCTTGATACCGTACTTGGTTGCCCTGCTCTTCCCGTACCAACAACCCAGCCTCGGCAAGCCGTGCCAGTTCCTTATGCACGGTGCCTGGTGCCGTATTGGTTAACCGCGCAACCTCACGGACGTAATAGCTTTCCTCAGGGTTCAGCAATAAAAGGCTGAGCACCCGCTGCCGGTACTGGCCAAACAAAAGCTCCATTAGCATTATCGTAGCTCCTTTTGCTACAATTGTAGCATATTTTGCTACACAAACAAGCCTACTTAGGTCCCGGCCGTCATTTCTAATTCGGCTTCTGGCAGACGCAGCCGGCCGGAGATCAGCCGGGGAAGCAACGTGTCTCGCAAAGAGGCCAGAGAGCGAATCTGTTCTTCATTCGAAACAATTTTGTTATCAAGTGCGCTGGCCAAAGCATCAAATGCTTGAAGAACATCATTCGATGCGTTAATCACTGGCAGCGCCTGAAAATCTTTTTTGTTAATTGATCCAAACACGGTTCCTTCAGAATCGTATAGTTCAAATTTCGGTTTCAACATTCGTAACGTATAGAAAACGAAGCTATTAAACCCTTCAGGATTCCGCACGCCCGCGACCCCTCGCCCCAAACTGCAGCGCTCAAGAGCCATATTCACATCACCTACTGGAGCGCGAACACTAACCAAAGTGTCGCCAGGTTCAGCAAAACGACTTGGACTCGTACAAAAGACTCGCTGAGCGGGAAAGCGAAATCCAAAATCTGTTCGCCCCTGGTAAAAGGGTAGCCCATCACCAACTTCGTTATACGTATCACCGGGTGGCGATTGACCCATCGTCAAAACAAATGACTTACCGATTGACGAACAGTGCCACCCCCTCGGCACCAAGCCCAACTCCGTCTCTTCAAACGAATCCGAGAACAGCGCCGCAGTCGCTTCATCCATACCTTCTGGCGCACGCCCTTCCATCTTGGCGCGGACAGGGTCGAAATCAACAAACCACGATTTGAACAATGCCTGGGCGATGGATTCAAGGGTGGCGTTAGTTTCGCGCAGTAGAGTGATGCGGTCATCGAGTGCACCAAGTATTCCAACGATATTTCTTTGCACGAATTCCGGCGGAACCGGAATCTCAAGTTTTTTCTGCTCTTTGATTGACAAGGTGTTAATTGTCGATGTCGCTGAAATCTGAACCAATAAGTCTTGAAATAACTTAGAGTCAAAGAAAAACTTGAGATACCTTGATTCAACTCGACCAGTACTTGAAACGCGGTAAAGCGTGATTTGCGGGTTCAAAATAGTCAACGGATAGCGTGATTGAGGAACGATTGCTGTTTTCCCCATCGTTCCTTTATGCGTCAGAAGAACATCACCGGGTTTTGCTAGGCCAACTCTGAGTTGAGCTGCACGCCCAGGGCTAATAAACCCCGCTTTCGAATAGTCCACACCACCGTCAATCAAACAAGCACCAGTAATTAACGGTACGCCGTCAGAGACAAATTCTTCAACTTTAGGATAACTACCACCGTGATTTCCATCCTGTACAAGTTGAAGATCTCCGCAGCGAAGAAGTTCATCGACGGTAATCCACTCAGAACTCATACCCCAGCCCTTTCAGCTTCTGCCGGATGAGGTTGTCTAGTTCTGCGCCTTTGGCCATTTGTTCACCGAGCTTCTCAGTCAGCTTTTGCATCTTGTCGGCAAAGGCTTCGTCGTCATCTTCGACTTCTTCAGCACCAACGTAGCGGCCGGGGGTGAGCACATGGCCGTGCTGGGCGATTTCTGCCAGTTTGACGCTGCGGCAATAGCCGGGGACGTCTTCGTAGGTGCCGGCATTGGGCTCACCGCGCCAGGCGGCAACGGTGTTGCCGATTCGTTCGATGACGTCATCGGTGAGTTCTGCCTGTACGCGGCTGATCATGCTGCCGAGTTTACGAGCATCAATAAAGAGGACTTCGCCTTTGCGCTGGGTTTTCTCTTTTGTGAGGAACCAGAGGCAGGCCGGGATCTGGGTGTTGAAGAAGAGTTGGCCGGGTAAGGCGACCATGACTTCGACCACATCGGCGTCAACCATGGCTTTGCGGATGTCGCCTTCGCTGTTCTGGCTGGAGCTCATGGAACCGTTGGCAAGCACGATGCCGGCTCGGCCTTTGGCTTTGAGGTGGTAGAGCATGTGCTGCAACCAGGCGTAATTGGCGTTGCCTTGCGGCGGGGTACCGTACACCCAACGTGGGTCACCATCCAGGCTGCCATGCCACCAATCGCTGATGTTGAAGGGTGGGTTGGCAAGGATAAAGTCCGCCCGCAGATCGGGATGTTGATCCCGGGTGAAGGTGTCACCCGGTTCTCGGCCGAGGTTGAAGTCAATGCCGCGAATAGCAAGGTTCATGGCGGCTAGGCGCCATGTGGTGGGGTTAGATTCTTGCCCGTAGATGGAGACATCACCCAGCTTGCCGCCGTGCGCTTCGATGAATTTCTCGGATTGGACGAACATGCCACCGGAGCCACAGCACGGGTCGTAGACTTGGCCATGATGTGGGGCAAGCACGGCCACCAGGGTTTTAACAATGGAGGCCGGGGTATAGAACTGCCCGCCCTTTTTACCTTCGGCGCTGGCGAACTGGCCGAGAAAGTATTCATAAACCTGGCCGAGGATGTCTCGGGCTTTACCTGGATCATCCCCAAAGCCAATGGTAGAGATCAGATCGACCAGTTCACCGAGTTTGCCATCGGGCAGTTGAGCGCGGCCGTAGCGTTTGTCGAGAATACCTTTGAGTTTGGGGTTGTCGGCTTCGATGGCGGTGAGCGCATCGTCAATTTGTTTGCCGATATCCGGTTGTTTGGCGGCGGCGCGAAGCGCTTCCCAACGGGCGGTCTCAGGCACCCAGAAAACATTCACTTCGCGGTAGTAATCACGCTCTTCGAGTTCTGCCTCTATCTCAGCGGCATCAGCACCCTCGAGAAAGTAGTCGTCTTTGGGGTCGGCAAAGCGATGCGCCAGTTCGGCGCGGCGGGCGGCAAAGGTGTCGGAGATGTATTTAACGAAAATAAGACCCAGCACCAGGTGCTTGTATTCAGCCGCATCCATTTGAGCGCGGAGTTTGTCGGCTGCTGCCCAGAGGGTCTTTTTAATGTCGTCGAGCATAGAAAACCTTTTTTACAATACCGACATTATGACTTATCGGTGAACGCCCCATACAACCGCTGCAGACCACCAGTCAGCAGAATGACCACCCCAACCGTGATCAACATCACAAGAATGGTTTGTGGCAATGCCATAGGCGTCATGGAAAACAAACCAGCCAAGATGGGCAACGCAGTAATCGCCAACAGGCTGGCAACAGATATCCCCAGTACAACCAGACTGAGTGTCGGAAAACCCACGATGAGTTGGCGAGCTAGAAAACGGGATTGTCGTAATGCCATAACAAAACCGACAGTTGCAGACACCAAAACAGTAAAAATAATGGTTCGAATGTCGGTGATCGATTGATCGGTCAGATACAGATATCGATAAAGAGCTATCAAAAGTCCACCGACCACAAGCCCCAGCAATAGGTGGCTAGCCAGTTGTGTTTTGCTCAACAATGGTTCTGTGCGGTTACGGGGTGGCTTTGACATTTCGTTGCCGCTTCCCTGCTCGGCTTCAAACACTAGCGAACAGGTTGGGTCGAATACCAGTTCCAGAAAGGCAATATGGATGGGCAAGAGTAGCAGCGGCAATCCCATAAGTACTGGCATGATGGATAGACAAATCACTGGTATGTGAATGGTCAGGGTATAAAGCAGCGCCTGGCGTAGGTTGCTAAAAATTCGCCGCCCAAGGGCAATGGCCGTCACGATCGACGCGAAATCATCTTCCAATAACACCAGCGAAGCCGCTTCACGAGCCACATCCGTGCCCCGCTTACCCATGGCGATACCGATATGTGCCGCTTTAAGCGCCGGCGCATCGTTAACACCATCACCGGTCATAGCGACGATTTCACCCAGGTTCTTGAGCCCCTGAACGATTTCCAGCTTTCGCTCCGGGGTAATGCGCGCATGGACGTCTTCCGGTGCAATACCGACCTTACGGGCAATGGCGGCAGCGGTCGTTGGGTGATCACCCGTGATCATTACGACTCGAATGCCCGCTTTCTGGCAGGCAGCCACCGCTGCTGGCACATCTTTGCGTACGGGATCTTCAAGCCCCACCAGACCTATGAATTCGAAATCGAAATCATGCTGGATCTCCGGCCAAGTCTGATCGGTCGGGTAGATGGCTTTGGCAACAGCGAGTACACGCAGCCCCTGCTCGGCTAAGGCATCTGCTTCAGCGGCCATTTTCAGATGGCTGGCTTCAGAGAGATGGCAGAGCTCGGCCACCGCCTCAGGCGCCCCCTTACAGGCGATGACATGGTGGGAGAGACCCGGCCCTTCCCAAACATGTGTCATGGCCATCAGATCTGCACTGAGTTCGTATTCGCGGGCGAGCGACCAGACTTGTTCCGGGAATCCAGCATCTCCCAGATGCTGACGTGCAAACTCATGAAACGCATTTTCCATGGGGTCGTGTGGCTCAATCTCACTACCGAGTACGCTATAGCGAACAAGCTCGGCATAATCATCAGGCAAGGCAACCAGCCCATCTGTCGCCAAGAAGTTGCCATTCACGGCCAGCGCTGCTACCCGCATGCGGTTCTCAGTTAAGGTGCCTGTCTTATCAACGCAGAGCACGGTGGTTTTACCCAGCGTCTCAATGGCATTCAGATTGCGGGTCAGCACCTTGTGCTGGGCGATACGACGCGCCCCAAGTGCAAAGAACACAATCATGATGACTGGAAATTCCTGCGGTAACGCGGCCATGGCCAAGGTGATGCCCGATAGCACGCCCGCCATCCAATCACCCGTTTTAATGACATAAACGAGCGCCAAACTGATACTGAGCAGAACAGCAATGCCTGCAATGCGCAGGGTCAATTGTTTGACCTGTTGATGGAGCGGTGATGCTTCCGGATCAATTACTTCTAGCGCTTTGCCAATGCTGCCCAGGCGCGTTGCCTTGCCGGTCGCGATCACTTCGGCAACACCCTGACCTCGCACGATCATTGTGCCGGCATAGACCAGCGCATCTGTCGATAGTTTCGGCACGCTCACCGACTCGCCGGTGAGCATGGATTCATCGGCAGAGAGTTCATGAAACTCCAGCACACGGGCATCGGCTGGGACACGGTCGCCCTCGGCCAGTAACAAAATGTCACCAAGCACCACATCACACCCTGCAATGCGCGTTTCTGCGCCATCACGAATCACCAGAGCGCGTGGGCTGGATAGATCACGTAATGATTCGAGCGCATTTTCGGTGCGCTGCTCCTGAGCAATAGTCACGCCCATAATGATGACCACAAACGCCAGCAACACGAGCGCATCATGGACATCACCCATCAGCAGATAAATGCCACCCGCAGCCAGCAGCAGCATGAACATGGGTTCAGTCACGACTTCAGCACAAATTTTGAGCAAGCCGCGCGTTTTTTCCAACGTCAGCTCATTCGGGCCGCCTGCTTCGAGGCGATGTCTGGCTTCTTTAGCCGTTAAACCGAGCGGGATTGTTGTGTGGTTCATTTGCGATAACTATCCCACAAAAAAACAAACCCGGCCGAAGCCGGGTTTGTTCTGGTTACTGAATCAGCGAAATGATTACAGTAGACCCTTGAGCAGCTTCGCC
>JBDLTI010000064.1:0-9059 GCA_039805865.1 Pseudomonadota bacterium
ACTCGATGAATTGATTCATGCGTGCCGTATCTTCTTCAACCGAAGCGCCGGGAAAGTTTTCCCATTCTTCGGTGTAGTAGGACTCATACCCGTCCGGCACCATCTTTGAAACAATGGCAATCACCCGTGCATTTGTCAGCTGCGCCAGGCGTGAGACACCGGTGACCGTGGCCGCAGGAAATCCGAAGAACGGCGCAAACACCGCATCCTTCGGTCCGAAATCCTGATCCGGTAAATAATAGAATGGTGTACCGCGCTTCATGGCTTTCACGACCTTCAGCAAACCATCCTGACGAGAAACCAGTACCGGGTTCGTAAAACGGCTACGGCCGTGCAACAGCATATAGTTAAGCACCGGATTCTTCTGACGCGCATACATGCTGATCCACGAGCCCATCATTGAGGCACGGGTACCCGTCGCATCCAGCCCCACAAAATGCGGTGCCAACACCAGCGTCGGACGCCCATCATCACTGTAGAGGCGCTCTTCGTTATGCTGGCGCACGATGCGGCGAATACGCTTCTCGGAAGCAAACCACATGAGTGAACGATCCAATACGGCCTGCGAGAAACGCACGCAATGTTTATAGACCAATTTCTTGCGTTCGCTATCCGGCATATCGGGAAAACACAGCCGCAAATTCGTCAGCGCAACAAAACGCCGTTGTCGAGCCAGCGCCCAGAGAATCGTGCCCAAAAACGCACCGATCAACCGGATAACGCGTAGTGGCAACTTAGAAATCAACCAGACCAGCGCGATCAACAACCAGCTCGGCAGCGTTTTAAGGGTAATAGGTGGGCGTTGATTATTCATAGGTGCATGCAGGATGTTGACGCAAATAGCTTTTACGGCCACAATTATCGCAGACCGCCGAGTTAAAACGACAACTTGCAGGGCGGGGCCAGTCGAAACGACTGCCAAATCTGCTAAAGCGTCCCTCGCTCGAACCGATCCCCGGAGCAGGACACGCCCCACCAGCAAAGCATCGCTGGAACAAGTCCACCGGGGATTTGTTGTTTCTGGAGTATTCCAATGAGCGAGTTTCTCTTTTCATCCGAGTCAGTCTCGGAAGGCCATCCCGATAAAGTTGCGGATCAGATCTCTGATGCCATCCTTGACGCCATCCTAGCCGAAGACCCTACCGCACGCGTTGCCTGTGAAACCCTGGTTTCGACCGGCCTGGTCGTGATTTCCGGTGAGATCACCACCAAAGCCCACATCAACTATCGTGAAGTCGCCCAGGACACCGTGCGCCGTATCGGTTACGACAACTCGGACATCGGCTTCGACTACAAGTCGTGCGCCATCCTGACTGCCATCAACCGTCAGAGCCCGGACATTGCCCAGGGCGTGAACGAAGGTGAAGGCATTGATCTGGATCAGGGTGCGGGCGACCAGGGCCTGATGTTCGGTTACGCTTGCCGCGAAACCCCGACCCTGATGCCGTTCCCGATTTTCTACGCACACCGCATCATGCAGCGCCAGGCCGACCTGCGTCGCGATGGCCGCCTGCCCTGGCTGCGTCCGGATGCCAAGAGCCAGCTGACCGTGCGTTACGTCAACGGCAAGCCAGTCGCCATCGACACAGTCGTGGTCTCGACCCAGCACGATGCTGATGTGACCCACAAGCAGATCGAAGAAGCCGTGATCGAAGAGATCATCAAGCCTGTCCTGCCTGCCGAATTCATCAACGACAACATTCGTTACCTGATCAACCCGACCGGCCGTTTTGTGGTCGGTGGCCCGCACGGTGACTGTGGCCTCACTGGCCGCAAGATCATCGTTGATACCTATGGTGGCGCTGCCCACCACGGTGGCGGTGCTTTCTCGGGTAAGGATCCATCGAAGGTTGACCGCTCGGCTGCTTACGCCGGTCGTTACGTGGCCAAGAACATTGTGGCCGCCGGTCTGGCCGACAAGGCGGAAGTTCAGGTTGCCTACGCCATCGGCGTGGCTAAGCCTGTATCGCTGATGGTCAACACTTTTGGTACCGGCAAGATCTCGGATGAAAAGATTGCTGCACTGGTGGCCGAGCACTTCGACCTGCGTCCGAAGGGCATCGTCCAATCGCTGGATCTGCTGCGTCCAATCTACTCGAAGACCGCCGCTTACGGCCACTTTGGCCGCGAAGAGCCGGAATTCACCTGGGAATGGACCGATAAGGCTGACGCCCTGCGCGCTGCCGCCGGCCTATAAACCCCGGTAAGCCATTGATCCCGGACGCCTATTTGGGCGATCCGGGATTTTTTCGCACAGATTCTGGTACAATTCGTCCCATTCCGAGGAGCGCTGCGACGCAGAGTTTTTCTGCTGCCAGGCTCGGATCAGATTAACTGCGCTCACCTGACCAACCTGCGGGGTTGGTGGATCAGGTGAAGACCGCAGAATGTGCAACACAAGTTCAACGGTTTCCTTGCTTGATTCACACCCGCTTTGCTTTAGGGAAAAGGAAGCTCTATGAACGCAACACAAAAAGATTACGTCATTGCCGATATGTCGCTGGCCGACTGGGGTCGCCGCGAGATTCTTATCGCCGAAACCGAAATGCCGGGCCTGATGGCCATCCGCGAAGAATTCGCCGCCACCCAGCCACTACGTGGCGCCCGCATCACCGGTTCGCTGCACATGACCATTCAGACCGCCGTGCTGATCGAAACGCTGCAAGCCCTGGGTGCCGAAGTACGCTGGGCCTCGTGCAACATCTTCTCGACACAGGATCACGCTGCCGCCGCTATTGCTGCCCAAGGTACGCCTGTCTTTGCCGTTAAGGGCGAATCGCTGGAAGACTACTGGGATTACACCCACCGCATTTTCGAGTGGACCGACGGCGGTTACTCGAACATGATTCTTGATGACGGCGGCGATGCCACTCTGTTGCTGCACCTCGGTGCCAAAGCAGAAAAAGATCAGGCCGTGCTGAACAATCCGGGCAGCGAAGAAGAGCGCATCCTCTTTGCCGCCATCAAGGCCAAGATCGCCGTTGACCCCACCTGGTACTCCGACCGTTTGAGCAAGATCAAGGGCGTGACCGAAGAAACCACCACCGGCGTACACCGTCTGTATCAGATGCATGCCCGTGGCGACCTCAAGTTCCCCGGCATCAACGTCAATGACTCGGTCACCAAATCGAAGTTCGACAACCTGTATGGCTGCCGCGAATCGCTGGTCGATGGCATCAAGCGCGCCACCGATGTCATGGTTGCCGGCAAGGTGGCCGTCGTTGCCGGTTATGGCGACGTAGGCAAGGGCTCGGCACAGGCACTGCGTGCACTGTCGGCCCAAGTCTGGGTCACCGAAATCGATCCGATCTGCGCCCTGCAAGCTGCCATGGAAGGCTACCGCGTGGTCACGATGGAATACGCCGCTGAACATGCTGACATTTTTGTCACCACCACCGGCAACTTCCACGTCATCACCCATGACCACATGGTGAAGATGAAGAACAACGCCATCGTCTGCAACATCGGTCACTTCGACAATGAAATCGATGTCGCTTCGATCGAAAAATACCAGTGGGAAGAAATCAAGCCACAGGTCGATCACGTGATCTTCCCGGACGGCAAGCGCATCATCCTGCTGGCCAAGGGTCGCCTGGTGAATCTGGGTTGCGGCACAGGCCATCCGTCTTACGTGATGAGCTCGTCGTTTGCGAACCAGACGATTGCCCAGATCGAACTGTGGACCGAACGCGATACCAACAAGTATCCGGTTGGCGTTTACACGCTGCCTAAGCACCTTGATGAAAAGGTCGCCCGCCTGCAGCTGAAGACGCTGAACGCACAGCTCACTGAACTCACCGATCAGCAGGCAGCGTATATTAGTGTTAACAAGGCTGGCCCCTATAAGCCAGAACACTACCGCTACTAATCGAAGGAAACCTCGCCATGAAACTGCTGTTGACCTGGGCACTGAATGCCGTTGCGTTGCTGCTGGTCCCGTACATCGTACCGGGCATCCACATCGAGAGCTTCGGCTCTGCACTCATCGCCGTCGTTATTCTAGGCCTGGTCAACGCAGTCATCCGCCCGATCTTCATCCTGCTGACACTACCGGTCACCCTGCTCACGCTGGGGCTGTTCCTGTTCGTGATCAACGCGATGATGTTCTGGTGGGTAGGCGACATCCTCAGCGGTTTCAAAGTAGAAGGGTTCTTTGCGGCTCTCTTTGGTTCTATTGTTTACAGCATCGCCAGCTGGTTCCTCTCGTCACTGACCGAGCAACCACGCGTCGAGCGCGTCTGATTTTCCCCGGATTCCTGCATGACTCAACCATCGGTCGAACTCTCCGTCGAATACTTCCCTCCACAAACACCGGAAGGACTCGAGAAGCTTCGTGTTGTCCGCCAAAAGCTGGCCGCGCTTGAGCCCACCTTCTGTTCGGTCACCTATGGCGCTGGTGGTTCCACGCGTGAGCGTACATTTGCCGTGATCCGCGAGATGGTCGATGAAGGCATTGATGCCGCGCCGCACCTCTCATGCATTGGCTCCACCCGTGACAGCATTCGAGAAATCCTCGATGAGTATCTGGATCTGGGTATCAATCGTATCGTCGCACTACGTGGCGATCTCCCTTCCGGTATGGCTGAAGCCGGTGAATTCCGCTATGCGAATGAACTTGTCGAATTTATCCGCGAAACCACCGGCGACCACTTCAGCATCGAAGTCGCTGCCTATCCGGAATGGCACCCCCAGGCCCGCACACCCGCGGACGACCTGCGCGCCTTTGTTAACAAAATGAATGCGGGCGCTGATTCGGCCATTACCCAGTACTTCTTTAATGCCGACGCCTACTTCAATTTTGTCGAAGCGGCCCGTAATGCCGGCGTGACTCAGCCCATCGTACCGGGCATCATGCCAATTAGCGGCTTTACCAAGCTGGCTCGATTCTCGGATGCCTGTGGCGCCGAAATCCCACGCTGGATGCGTCGCACGCTGGAAAGCTATGGCGACGACACGGATAGCATCAAAGCCTTTGGCCTGGATGTCATTACAGACCTCTGCGAGCAGCTGATTGAAGGCGGCGCGCCGGGTCTGCATTTCTACACGATGAACCAGTCTGCGCTCACACTGGAAATCTGCCGCCGCCTAGGCCTTTGATTAGCCGAACATTCTTTATGAATAACTAGGCAGCTATTTTCAATTTCCCTAAGGACAACCCGGTTTTTTTGTTTTACACTAGCGCAACAGTTAACCCAATCATCAACTGTCCAGATTCGCACAATCACTATCAGGAGACATACAACATGAAAGCTATGCTCGTAATCGCCGCTGCTGCCGGCGCACTGCTTGCCCAAAACGCCATTGCTGCTGATGGCAAAGGTACTTACACCAAAGCCTGTGCTAGCTGCCACGCTACCGGCGCAGCAGGCGCTCCAAAGTTCGGCGACAAAGCCGCCTGGGCGCCGCGCATCAAGACCGGCATGCCAGCTCTGTACAACGTTGGTCTGAAGGGCAAACCCGGTACTGCCATGATGCCAAAGGGTGGCAATGCATCGCTGTCGGATGACGATGTCAAAGCTGCTGTTGACTACATGGTAGACGCCGCAAAATAATTGCGTAGCCGCTCCCATAAAACCGACCTCACGGGGTCGGTTTTTTTATGTAAAAATGGAAGAAATATTTTTCGGAGCCTGACATGACCCTGCACAAGCGCCACACCCTTTCCGCCATTGCCCTGTTGCTTGCCACGCTTGGCTTAACCGCATGCGGCAATAAAGATAACGCCCCTGCCGCCACCGGCGAAGTGACCATCAAGATCGGCCATGCCGCACCGCTCACCGGGCCACAGGCGCATCTGGGTAAAGACAATGAAAACGGCGCAGTCATGGCGATCGATGAACTCAACAGCCGCGGCCTCAGCATCGGTGGGAACAAAGTGAAGTTTGTACTGATCTCGGAAGACGATCAGGCTGACCCCAAAGCTGGCACCACAGTGGCTCAGAAATTCGTCGACCAGAAGGTCAATGGCGTTGTCGGCCATCTGAATTCCGGCACTACCATCCCGGCATCGCGCATTTATTCCGAAGGTGGCATTCCTCAGATCTCTGGTTCTGCAACGAACCCTACCTACACACAACAAGGCTTCAAGACGGCTTTCCGGGTTTTCGCGAATGACGTTCACCAAGGACAAGCCCTGGCTCAGTTCGCCACTAAAACACTCAAGGCAAAAACCATCGCCATTGTGGATGACCGCACGGCCTATGGCCAAGGCCTGGCTGATGAGTTCAAGAAAGCCGTAGAAGCTGGTGGCGCCAAGATCGTTGCCCAGGAATTTACCACCGACAAGGCCACCGATTTCAAGGCGATCCTGACCAAGATCAAGGCAACCAATCCGGATGTACTGTTCTTCAGTTCCATGGATGCCCAGGGTGGTCCTGCGCTCAAACAGGCGCGAGAACTGGGTCTCAAGGCAACCTTCCTGATTGGCGATGGCGGTTGTACACCTGAGTTCATCAAACTGGCCGGTAACGCCGCCGATGGTCAATACTGTTCACTGCCTGGCGTCCCACTAGAAAAAATGCCTGGCGGCACGGTATTCAAAGACAAGTATCAGAAACGTTACAACCAGCAGATTCAGCTTTACGCACCGTACGTCTATGACGCAGTGATGGTGATGGCTGACTCGATGCAACGTGCCAATTCGGCAGAGCCTGCCAAATATCTACCGGAAGTGGGCAAGAGCCAGTATCAGGGCGTTACCGCCAAAGTCGTGTTTGATGCCAATGGCGACCTGGCTACGCCAGCCGTATCGATCTACCAGGACAAGGGCGGCAGCTGGTCTTATGTAGAAACCGTTGAAGCCTCGGCAAAAGTGGCCAAATAATCACGCAAGGGAACGACATTGCCCGGCCAGCTGGTCGGGCAATTTTTTGAGCCATGGATATATTTCTCCAGCAGATCATTAACGGCGTAGTGCTCGGTAGCATTTATGCACTCGTAGCGTTGGGCTACACCATGGTCTATGGCATTCTTGGCCTAATTAACTTCGCCCACGGCGAAGTCGTGATGATCGGTGCACTCGTCAGCTATAGCGTTATGACGGCACTGCTTCCCAGCGGCATGCCACCCGTTCTACTCGCTTTAATTTCTGTACTGGTGGCCGCGCCGGTTTGCATGGCATTAGCCTGGGGCATTGAGCGCTATGCGTATCGCCCGTTACGGCACGCCCCCAAGCTAGCGCCACTGATTAGCGCCATTGGTGTATCAATTCTGCTGCAGAATCTAGCCATGATGATCTGGGGTCGTAGCTATCATGCCTTCCCGGACATTCTGCCAGCAATTCACTTCGACATCGGCGGCGCGCAAATTACCCTGCTACAAACGGTCACGATTGGCCTCGCTGCGCTCACCATGGCTATTCTGTCCTGGATGATCCAGCGCACGACGCTGGGCCAGGCGATGCGAGCTACCGCAGAAAACCCTGCCATTGCCGAGCTAATGGGCATTCCGGTGAACCGGATCATTACGCTTACCTTCATTATCGGTGCCGCACTGGCTGCACTGGCCGGCCTGATGGTCGGTGCCAATTATTCCGTCGCACACTATTACATGGGCTTCATGCTTGGCCTCAAGGCATTTACAGCGGCAGTACTGGGCGGCATCGGCAACATCACCGGCGCCATGCTCGGTGGCCTCTTGCTGGGTCTGATCGAATCACTGGGTGCAGGCTATATCGAAGATCTCACCGGTGGTTTCCTCGGCTCCAACTACCAGGATATTTTTGCCTTCCTCGTCCTAATTGGCGTACTCGTGTTCAGACCCGGTGGTCTGATGGGCGAACGCGTCTCCGAGCGCGCATAAGGACAGCCCCATGAAAATGACTGCCCGTTTTTTTGCCCGACTCACCCGCCATCCGAATGATAACCGTGTTCATTGGCTCGCCTGGGCCCTACTCGGCCTGTTGCTCGCGAGCCTACCCTGGTTAGTTGCCGCAGGGTTTGGCAATACGTGGCTGCGCATTCTGAACTTTGCACTGCTTTATGTGATGCTGGCACTCGGCCTCAACATCGTTGTCGGCTTTGCCGGCCTGCTCGATATGGGCTACATCGCGTTCTATGCCGTGGGTGCTTATCTCTGGGCGCTACTGGCGAGTCCGCAATTCGGTCTGCATTGGCCCCTATGGGCTATTTTGCCCATAGGGGCCGGTGTCGCCGGTCTATTTGGTGTGATGCTGGGCGCACCGACCCTGAAACTACGAGGTGACTACCTCGCGATTGTGACCCTGGGCTTTGGCGAAATCATTCGGATCTTTCTGAACAACCTCAACGCCCCCGTTAACATCACCAACGGGCCGCAGGGTATCTCGGCAATTGACGCGGTGCACTTCGGCAACGTCTCGCTGGCACGTCCGCTGGATCTTGGCTTTATCACCCTGCCACCACTCGTAAGCTACTACTATCTGTTCTTAGTGGCCGCACTCCTTATCATCGGCATCGCTATTCGCCTGGAGCGCTCACGTGTTGGCCGCGCCTGGGCCGCCATTCGTGAAGATGAAGTGGCTGCCAAGGCCTGTGGCATTAACACGCGTAACGTCAAACTCCTGGCGTTTGCCATGGGCGCTACCTTTGGCGGCGTGGCGGGCGGTCTCTTTGCGGGCTTCCAGCAATTCGTGAGCCCGGAATCCTTCGGTCTCCTCGAATCAGTCATGGTGCTTTGCATGGTGGTACTGGGTGGCATGGGTCATATTCCCGGCGTTATCTTTGGTGCACTGCTGCTCACCGTACTGCCCGAGTTCTTCCGGCAGATCGCGGGACCTGTGCAACAAAGCCTATTTGGTAGCGTACTGGTTGACCCCGAAAGCCTGCGGATGCTCTTGTTCGGCCTGGCGCTGGTGCTTGTGATGCGCTACCGCCCCAGCGGTCTCTGGCCATCCCCACAGCGCCGCCGTGAAATCGAAGATGTGCAGCGGGCTGATGCACCTCAAGATGTCCCCGTGAGTCCGATGTGAGAGGCGCCCGATGAAACAGGTACTGCTCCGCGCTGAACACATCAGCAAATCCTTCGGCGGTGTTCAGGCGCTCAAGGATATTTCGCTCACACTGAATGCCGGTGAAGTCTAT
>JBDLTI010000065.1:0-8957 GCA_039805865.1 Pseudomonadota bacterium
GGAACCGGTCTTTTAGGCTTTCGACCAGAATAGCGCCGGCTTTAGTGACCTGGCCGCCGAGAAAGAAAGTCGGTATCAGAATAACAACGGTGAGCAGCAGGGTCATAATGGCTGCGGCCAGCGTTTTTCGGTTGCCCAGCTTTTTGACCATCCAGGAGTAAGGCATCCAGGTGGCAACGACAATAATGAGTGCCGTGAGCAGTGGCGATAGGAATGGGCGCAGCACCCAGAGTACGCCCACAATCAGCAGCGCAATGATCGTAATGCGGGAGATCTGTAGTCCGGGTGAATACATGCGCAGGTTCCTTGGTTGTGCCGGTTATTTCAAACCGGACAACTGTTTCAGGGCAAGGCGAATGGCATCAGTCGTGCTGACACCGGCAGGGAGTGCTTTTGTGGCGCTTTGTGCCTCGCGGGCATTGTAGCCGAGAGCGACCAGCGCATCGATGGTATCTTGCAACGGGTCGGCAGCAACGCTGTGGCCTGCACTTATGGCGGCCGCATTGCCGGCAACCAGATCTAGCTTGCCCTTCAACTCGAGCAGTAGACGCTCGGCGGTTTTTTTGCCAATGCCCGGAATGCGGGTTAAGCAGGCAACGTCCTGTCGGGCGATGGCTGCGGCCAGTTCGCCAACGTTAAGCCCTGAGAGCACTGCCAGCGCCATGCGCGCGCCGACACCAGAGATCTTGATCAGCTGACGAAAGGCGGTGCGTTCGCTTTCGCTTAAAAAACCGTAAAGAAAGTGGCCGTCTTCGCGGACTGCCATATGAATGTGTAAGGTCACCGGTGCATCAAGCGCAGGTAGTTCGCAGAAGGTGTTCATCGATACGTCGACTTCATAACCCACGCCCTGCACATCGAGCATGATGGCAGGGGGTTGTTTGGCAATAAGTCGTCCGCTCAGGCGTCCGATCATGATGCGGCTCTCCGGGAGGGGGTTGTTTGGCTAACGCGCACCTTGTTGAGTAGCTCGCTATCGGCCAGAGCCAGTAGGCGGCCACCGCGCTGACGTCGGCCGGGCGCGGCCAGTTGGCCAAGACCTTGCGAGCCATGTGCGTGGCAGATGGCACAGGCCAGGGCATCGGCGGCATCGCTGCCGGGTTCACCGGGCAACGTGAGTAAGCGCATCACCATGTGGGCTACCTGTTGTTTGGCGGCTTTGCCGTGACCCACAACGGATTGTTTCACCTGCAGTGCAGTGTATTCGCTCACCGGGAGACCCTGCGCAACGAGCGCAGTAATGGCTGCGCCACGGGCTTGGCCAAGCAGCAAGGTGGATTGCGGGTTAACGTTGGAGAAAACCTGTTCCACAGCAGCTATATCGGGTTGGTAGGTGCCAATAATTTCAGTAATGCCGGCATACAACGTATGCAGGCGTTCGGGCAGGCGTTGGGTGCCATCGGACTTAATGCAGCCGCTGGCGATGTAGCGCAATTTCTGCCCTTGCATCTCGATCACGCCAAATCCGGTCATGCGCAGACCCGGATCAATCCCGAGAATGCGCGTAACCGTCGACAATGAATCAGGCCTCGTCAAAAACAGCGCTGGTGTAAACGGCCTGGACATCGTCCAGGGATTCGATAGCGTCGATCAGCTTTTGCATCTTGGCGGCATCGTCACCGGTGAGTTCGGTTTCGTTGAGCGGACGCATCGTCACTTCGGCCATCTCCGGCTTGAAGCCGGCAGCGGTAAGCGCTTCCTGAACGGTGCCGAAATCATTCGGCGGGCAAAGCACTTCGAGTGCGCCATCTTCATGGGTTAGTACGTCATCGGCGCCTGCTTCAATCGCGGTATCCATCAGCTTGGCTTCATCGGTGCCGGGGGCAAAGAGAAATTGCCCACAGTGTTGAAACTGGAACGCGACACAGCCATCGGTGCCCAGGTTGCCGCCATGCTTGGAGAAAGCGTGGCGCACATCGGCAACGGTACGGGTTTTGTTGTCGGTCAGGCAGTCAACGATCACGGCAGCGCCGTTGGCGCCGTAACCTTCGTAACGCAGCTCAACGTATTCCACACCTTCCAGCTCACCGGTGCCTTTTTTAACTGCGCGGTCGATGTTGTCGGCAGGCATGTTAACGCCTTTGGCACGGTCGATCGCCATGCGCAGACGCGGATTAAAGTTGATGTCGCCACCGCCCATTTTGGCGGCTACGGTAATTTCCTTGGCCAGACGCGAGAAGACGCGTCCACGTTTTTCATCCTGGCGACCTTTACGGTGCTGGATATTGGCCCATTTACTATGCCCAGCGATGATGCTTCCCCAATCATTTGATTTAAAAAGGTTTTTAAGTTTCTTCTCGTTGAAGAAAACTTGAAAAGCCCCAAGGTTGACCCAGCGCCACAGCGCGGCTTAAAGAATGTTGATTATTATCTCAAAACCTACGATAAATGGGGGCAACTCCCCTTTAATCGTCTGAACTTTGCAGGGGGAAGAGGGTGTGGTGATGGTTTACTTCTTGTCGCTGGTTGGGATCAGAATTTCGTTTCGACGAAACATAGGTAAAGTCCAGGGTGGGTTGTATCTGGCGAGTTCAGGGGTTCCTGTTATCTCTAAATTCTGGCTCTCGAGCCAGTCAAATAGACGTTGTGTTTCTTTGTTGATTCGATGCGCTGTATTTAATCCAGAGTAGCGGACTACAGCATAGGTCTTACTAGATACTTCTTTAATCTGTATCGCAGGATTGTTTGGTATCGGTAGCGTATTCAGCGTGTACTGACTGGGCATCGTAAATTCCACACGCCATTGCCTTGATTGGGTGAAGGTTGTCTCCAGTTTTGCTGGTTCAATTGTTACGGGCGCTGTCATTGCGATTTTCTGGTTTGGCTCGGCTGATACGGTTACTTGAGGTTGGTTGGCCGGATGGTTATTACCAAATATGAACCCCGCTAGCGTTCGGAATCCATCACCGGAAGCAGTGTCAAGATCACCTGTCACAGATACCTCAGCGATGATTCGTGGCTCGTACTGACGAATTTCAAAATCGCCGTCTTGAGAGATCACTTTGTATTTGGGGGTTTCTGTGGCCATGGCGATTACAGGCAGTAGTGAAAGTATGCCGAGAATGATTGCCCTGAAGAAATCAAAGCGGGCACTGGTGGAATGCACTTTGTGGTCATCCGTAGAAAGAATAAGAGCAAATGTCCTAGACAAATGGTACAACAAGTCCTAGTATTCTACTAGGGTATGTGCCCAAACAATGTTCTAAGGAGTTTGTCATGAAACATGTTCATCACAATCTTGAGATCTATTTGCACAACTTGGCCTGAATAGATGCCTACGTTGACCGGCTAGCCTCAAAACAAATAGACGACATCAAAACTTTAGGATTAACCATTATGAGATCAATGATCTGGGTGCTTTGGCCCTCATTTGTCGCCGCTGCAATTGCAGAGTTTGTATTCTTTGCAGTCGCAGACCCGCAGCAGTTGTATTGGATGGGAGAGCCGGTCAAGTTTTCTGCAAGTGGCACATATTCGATTGGCTTCCTCTTTTTTTGGTTGATTTGCGCCGGGTCTAGTGTTCTGACTTATTCGTTGCTTCCGCCACGTATTCGCAGAGCGCTTGCAATGAAGCCTGAGATGCCAGAAATCGAAGACCCGCCACTGAGCTGATGAGCTCCTCGACAAAAAGGTTTCAAGAACGATATGAATACTAAAACGCTTCCAAACATCGTTGCCTGGCTTGGCTACGGCGGTCTTATTCCTTTTCTGTTTTTTGCGGGTTTATCGCTAACGGAACCATCGCATCAAATAATTTATCGTAGCGCTCTGTTGTCTTACGGGGCTGTAATACTGAGCTTTGTTGGTGCAATTCAGTGGGGCTTTGCCATGATCGCGCCTGAGCTCACAGATGCTCAGCGTCGCAGCGGCTATACCTGGAGCGTCGTTCCAGCGCTAATGGCATGGTTCACGGTATTCCTTGGGCCTGTCACCGGCGCGCTTATTCTCATCTTGGGATTTCTGGTTCAGTATTGGCGTGATTTGGCTGTGAGTTCCCAGATGAGGCTACCAAACTGGTTTTTGCCGTTACGATTGCGGTTGACCTTTGTGGCATGTATCTCGTTGGCCCTTGGCGCGTATTCAGTCTTTTAATGTGAACCTAGAGCTGAAGTCCTAAATTTAATTCGATAGATGCGCTATTCACCGACTCGCGGGTTGCATGCTTTGTAGATTGGGTAAAGAAAAAACCAAACCATTTTTTATGAGCGCACTCGTAAGAGCCATTGTGTTCGCAGGTCTTAAATGGGGGTTAGTGCCCTAGGGTTTTTGAGCGCCATTGGTCAAATTGACGCTCATTATGAGCGCTGACCGATTCGACAGTATCGGGTGGTAGTTGCTTGAGACACTCGGCAAGCGTCTCCGGGTCAGGCTTTTCACGTTTGGGGGCATCCGCCTTGATCTTTGCAGATTTGCCATCCCAGGCAAAGCGATTGCGATATACCGGCGGGTCGGGCAGGCAATCGTCCTGATAAGTGGGCGGACCGCCTGACGCAAATGGTTGAAACGAAATCGTCTGCTCAAAAATCAGCGGCTTACCAGTAGGCGTTGGCGGCAGCGGCGGCATTTTTGCGATGGCTTCACGAGCCAGTTTCTCTGCGGTTTCGGACGTGGTCCAGAGGGTTTGTACACTGACAATGCGGCCATCGGGTGCAATTTCAATGCGGAATCTCACGACACCCTGATCAGGGCCTTCGATGGCGGTGCCCATCATGCTGCGAACCTGTTGGCCCCAGTTGTAGCGGTATCGTTTACTGTTCTTTAGCTTGTATGTGCCGGCCAGCGCCCATTCTTCGGCACTGGGTGCAGGTGGCGCTTCCATGCGGGCGAGCTGTCTTTCGGTGGCCGTGCTTATTGGCGCTGTGGCTGGTGGCGGCTCAATGATTGGTTCGGTCGGTGTTAAAGCAGGCGTTGGTTGATCCGGTTGCTTAGGTGTCTTGGGTGCCTTGGTCGCAGGCGGTGTTGGCACCTCAAGATAAACCACCTGGGTCTTGGGTTGTTCCGGTTCTTTTTTTGTGGGGCGAGCCGGGTCGTTCAGCCCAAGATAAGCCACGATGCTGGCATGCAGGGCCACCGATGCCAGAAGTGCCCAAAGGTATTTATGTCGGAGAATGTGCATGCTTGCCGTGGTTTAGCGGATTATCTCTGAGCGATGAGTCCGTAATGATAGGGTGCACTAGGACCAAGGCTTATATGTTCGACTTGCTCAAATCCGGCACCTTTGCACCAGGCTGCGGATTGAGCCGGACTGGGTCGAATCGACAGTGGCGGCCCGCGCGGTGTTTCTATATCGGTACGCCAATGCATGACATAAAGCATGCCGCTGGGTACGAGTACACGATGCGCCTCTGATAGCAGTTCTAAGGGGGCTTCAATATGGAGCAGGTTAAAAATGAAAGCAGCACTCTGGGAGGCGTTGTCTAGCCCTGTGCCTGTTTCAAGGAAGTCTCGTTCCAGGGCATGGAGATTGCTGCAGCCTGCCTGATGCGCCCGGGTTTTAAGTTGTGCAATCAATTTCGGTTCGATATCCAGCGCCGTAACAGTGCCGCAAATGCGCTTCGCGATGGGTAGTGTAAAGGTGCCGTAGCCTGAACCGAATTCAACGGCTGTAGCGTAAGTGCGATGTGGAAATTCTAATTGATCCAGCACCTCGGCTGGATTAAAGAAAGTGTTCCAGTATGCCTCTTCGGGCATGCCGCTCTCACGACCTTTCATATCGAGTTATGAATTTAGAACACCAGAACCTTGTTGGCCCAGGCAGTCCATTCCGTCAGCTCTTTCAGCGTGCTGCGTTTCGGGCCTTGCACCACTTCGGCTTCAGTCAGGCCGCGGGCATCCATACAGGTGCCGCATAGCCCAACTTCACCGCCCACCACGCGAACCATGTCGCCTGCGTTGTAATAACCCTCGGGAACTTTCTGGCCGCTTTTGGCACACGCTACGGCATCTCCCATGAGGAAGACACGGATGGTCTCGCCATCCAGCTTGCTTAGTGAGCGTGCCAGTCTTAAGCCGTTATAGCTGCGTTCGGTGCCGTAAGGGGCGTCGTTCAGAATAAAGAGTGTATTCATGGGGGAACACCTGAAAGATTTAGTGCTTGGCCGGTTTTGTTGCTTTGGCTGCAGCCTCAAAACCGCCTTTGGCTTTCCACTCGGCGTAGCCGCCCTGAAGAATGCGGACGTTGTCATAACCGGCAACGCGTAGCGCAAAACCGCCCTGTGCCGAGAGGCTGCCGGTATTGCAGTAAATAATGACCGGTTTGTTCTTGGGGATGTCGTCGCGTTTATTGAGCACCTGACGCCATTCAATATTCACAGCGCCCGGGATGTGTTCTTTGGCAAACTGGTCTTTGTCACGAGCATCGATGACGTAAAACTTTTTCCATTCGTCTTTGGGAATCTGCTCGGGGAAGATGGTCGCGCCACCATAATCTACGAAATCCAGGTACTCCTCCATACCCTTGATCGTGTCTTCTTTTACGTCAGCTATGGCCGGGCTGCTTAGCAGTGCGAGGGACAGGCAGGCAGCAGAAATCAGTTTGATTGTCATTGCGAGGCTCCTAATGATTAATTAGTTAACGGGCGGTTACCCGTCTTGATGCTGCTCTTGAGGCTTTCAAAATCACGGCGAACGCTGCCCTGTGTGATAAGCCCGGACTTGCCCTGTTTCGGGACGTTCTCGATATCGAGAACGTCGGCCACCATCTGGTAACTGGCGGCACCATTAAAGTCTTTGCCATCTGCCACAATCATTTGGTTGCCATAAAACACAGCCGGTGCGGGTAATCCCACGGCCAGTGTGGAAGGCAGTAGTTGAATCGGTACGATGTAGTTATTGGCCACTTCGGCAGCGACTTGAATGTTGCCATTGCAGCGTTGACCCGGTGGATCCTTGGCAATGAAGGTTAGTACCTTCAAGCCATTTTGGGTTTGTGAATTGGGCACGGGCATGGATGCCTCAAGCGCCTGGGCATTGACTTGGCTCACCACAAGTGCGCTGGCCAGAATGGTCAATAGCATTTTCATAGGGTGTCTCCTTGGTGTGTGTTGCGTTAGGTGTTTGCTTCTGTAGCGAAACCTGCGGCCTGCCATTCGGCAACCCCGTAAGAAAGTTTCGTGGCGTTAAAACCTTTGGCGCGCAGTAACTCAATGGCTTCATCCGACCAACGGCAGAATGGTCCGCGGCAATAGGCAACCACTTCAATCTCGGAAGAGATGGCCTTGAGGCCTTTCGTGATTTCACCCAATGGGACAGAACGAGCCATGGGCAAATGGCCGGCGTTATATTCTTCCGTAGGTCGAACATCGAGCAATACGGCCTCACCCGCCCGTATTTTTTTGAGCAGTGTTTTATGGCCTTCAACGCTAGCACTGGCGTGCTGGCTACCGATTTCAGCCAGCTTGAGGCTGAGTTCTACGAGATGCGATTCGGCAACATCACGAAGCCGGACTAACAATCCGGGCATATCATCGCCGCTGAGAGCGTGCACCATGAATTTGCCGTCTCGATGGCTCTCGACCAAATGGGCGGTCTTTAGGGCTTTGAGATGCGCGCTGGCCAGTTTTATGTCGATATGAGCCTGCGCTGCAATTTGCTCAACAGTTTTAGCCCCCTGCGCAAGTAGATCAAGCAACTCTAGGCGCTTAGGGCTGGCCAATGCTTTGCTAATTCGGGCAACTTGTTCGTAGAGAGGTGTTTTTAGGCTGGTCATGCCAACATTCTAACGTTTATTAGAATGTTGGCAACAAAACACGTCAGACGAATTATCTGCGCTTTGTGCGTTCCAAGTTCAATAGGTGCGTTGCCGTTTCCGGCAGCGGCTTAACGCCGTGCAAGTGCGTTAAGCCGGTACCAGGTAGGAACGAAGCGACTTTAGCGCCTTGGCCTCAATCTGGCGAACACGTTCTGCCGAAATACCGTATTCGTCGGCTAGTTCCTGCAGCGTGGCACCACTGTCATCGGCCAACCAACGGGCGGTGACGATGTGGCGGCTGCGGTCATCCAGCTGAGCCAGCGCGTTTTGCAGACCATCGGATTGCAGACGATCACGGTCACGACCCTCAAGAACCGCTGTGGGTTCCATAGTGTCATCGGCCAGATAGTCGATCGGTGCGAAGCTGTCTTCATCTGACACATCCGGACCGGGATCCAGCGCAACATCGCGCCCTGTGAGGCGCATGTTCATTTCGCGCACATCGGCTTCTGATACGTTCAGCTGTGTTGCAATGCTTTCCGTAGTGGCTTGATCCAAGTGGCTGTTATTGCCCTTCATGCTGCGCAGATTGAAGAACAGTTTGCGCTGGGCTTTAGTGGTAGCCACTTTAACGAGACGCCAGTTTTTAAGGACGTATTCGTGGATTTCAGCCTTGATCCAGTGCATGGCAAAAGACACCAAGCGCACACCGCGTTCCGGGTCAAAGCGTTTGACGGCCTTCATCAGGCCGATGTTGCCTTCCTGGATCAGGTCGGCATGTGGCAGACCATAGCCCAGATACTGGCGCGCAGTCGACACTACCAGGCGCAAGTGAGACACAATCAGCTGACGGGCAGCATCCAGATCATCATGGTCGCGCAGACGGCGCGCCAAGCGCTGCTCTTCCTGTTCGGTGAGCATAGGATATTGCTGAACGGCACGGATGTAGGCGTCCAGGTTGCCAACCGGCGATGGCGTCGCGGTCAAAGCGTTCATTTTGGGGTTCGCAATAGTCATTGCAGTCGTTGTCATGGATTTCCTCTCGTTATTATCGTTGTTTTGGCACTCAAAGCAATAGAGTGCTAAAACTGCGAAAAGTTCCCGGAAATCCGAAATATATTTAGGGAACGACGATCAAAAAGCCAAATGTCAGAAAAAGAACCAATAAAACAGTGCCTTGCATTAGATTGGTGCGCTCGGTGGCGAGGGCGATGTTGGCGACCCATAAAGTGGCGAGCAGCATGACCATCTCGTTATTGGGCAGGCC
>JBDLTI010000066.1:0-8781 GCA_039805865.1 Pseudomonadota bacterium
CGACAGCAGCGTATCAATCGCAGCCTTGTTAGCCGACAGAACTTGTTCGTTATTCAGTGCAGACATGGTGAACTCCTTAAAAGGTATCGAAGATAAAATTAAAAGCAAAAGAACGAAAAATCAAAAAACCTAAGTCTCGGTATTTCTTATTCTTTGCACCAGACAGTTATTTGCTGCGGCGCAACATAACGAATTATAGACTCCCAAAACACCCTGTCAAGAATTTTTTGTGCAGGACAGCAAAATACCCGCATGACATGAAATACGGCACAATGATTGCAAATAAAATTAGGAGAGTGTTCATGGCAATTTGGCGTCGACTGAGCATGGTTGTTATCTGTGTCTTGAGTGTTTTAACGGTGCAGCCAGTTGCCGCGGGTGAGCCCACAGTGGCGTGGATTGTTCAGGGCAAACCTACGACGCTCGCAAAGTCTGCGATCAAGATTCTCGAGCTGGCCGGGGATGAAGGATTGAACCCTGGGGATTACGATGCAGCCGGATTGTCGAAGGAGATTGCGGCGGCCAGCCAGGGCGCAGCGCTTTCTACAACCAAACAATCGGAATTAAATACCGGCATCACTCAATCGATGCTGCGCTATTTGCGTGACTTGCACTATGGCCGTGTTGACCCGCGTACGGTCTATGCCAAGTTCGACGTGCCGCCCAAAAACCTTGACTTGGACGCAACGCTGAATAAAGCAGTGGCCGCAAATGATTTAAATCTCGCGGTTAAAGAGGCAGAGCCTTCATTCCCTTTGTATAAGGCGCTGCGGCCCTGGTTGGCCACGTATCGGGGTCTGAACGGTAATCCGGCCTGGTCCGGCAATTTACCGCCTTTACCGGCACAAAAACTGGAGCCTGGTGCTTCTTATGCAGGCGTGAATTTGCTGGCGGCCCGTTTGGTTACTTTGGGTGATTTGCCGGTTGGCTTTGTTGCACCCGAGCGTTATCAGGGGACACTGGTGGATGGGGTCAAGGTTTTCCAGAAACGTCATGGCCTAAGCCCTGATGGTGTGATCGGTAAATCAACGTTTGAGCAACTCAATGTCAAGCCAGCAGCGCGCGTTGAGCAAATTGCCCTGACCATGGAACGCTTGCGGTGGACGCCCTTGACGGTGGATAAGCGCTTACTGGTTGTTAATCTGCCCGAATTTGAGCTGCGCGGTATCGAGATTAATGGGGACCAGGTACAGATCCCCCTAAAGATGAGTGTGATCGTGGGTAAATCGCTCAATACACAGACACCCATGTTCAATGAGCAGATGCGCGCGATTGAGTTTAGTCCGTATTGGAATGTCCCCCCCTCGATTACCCGGGCAGAAACGGTACCGAAGTTACGCCGTGATCCGGGTTATTTTGACCGTCAGGGCTTCGAGATCGTAACGCGCTCCGGAGAAGTGGTGACGCATGTGGATGAAGCCCAATTGGCGGCTTTGCAGAGTGGCCAGTCGCGCATTCGACAGCGCCCCGGTGCGCAGAATGCCTTGGGCGATATCAAGTTCATCTTTCCGAACAATGACAATATTTACATGCACCACACGCCATCAGTGGGGTTGTTTCAGCGTGATCGTCGCGATTTCAGTCATGGCTGTATTCGTGTAGAAGCGCCGGTAGAGCTTGCCGAGTTTGTATTGAAGGATGAGCCGGAATGGACTCCGGAAAAAATCCGTGAAGCGATGGAGAATGGCACCTCCAAGACGATTCGTATCAAAAACCCGATTATGGTGGTGATTGCCTATGCCACTGCGATTGTGAAACAGCGTGGTGGCACCATCTATTTCTACTCGGATATTTATGGACACGATCGTCAGCTGCGTGCAGCTTTACAGAAATATAGCCAACGTTTTCAGGCGCAAGTGTCTAATTCTTCTGAAAATTCTCTGTGATTGGGCTAAAATTAACAGATGAAACATGAAAAACATGATCGTCGACAGTTTCTGCGCAAGGCCGTTCGGCTGACGGCGGGCGGCGTGGCGCTGCCTTTTGCCGGTGCAGCGTCTGCGGCTTATCCGCAAAGGTCGATGCAACCCGCAGTGACCGGGTTGATGGCGAGTGGTGAGCAGCGCATTCTCGCGTTTAACCATACGCATACGCGGGAGCGTGTTGATTTGGCATATGCCATCAATGATCAGTATGTGCCCGATGCGCTGAAAACCTTAAATCGTTTTATGCGCGATCATTACTCGGGTACGGTGGGTCAGATGGATCCGCAACTGTTCGACTTGCTCCATCAGGTGCGCCAAGCACTGGGTGGTACGTCGTTGCCGGCATTCGAAGTGATTTCCGGATACCGCTGTCCGGAAACCAATAATCACCTGAGAAACTCCCGCGGGGGCGGTGTCGCCAAACGCAGTTTGCATATGGAAGGTAAGGCCATCGATGTCCGGTTGCCCGGTGTGCCTTTGGCTGAATTACGCGATGCTGCCATTTCGTTAGAGGTGGGTGGCGTTGGTTATTACCCTTCTGAACAGTTTGTGCACATCGACACAGGTAAAGTGCGCCGCTGGGGCTAAAACTATTTGCTCAGATCGATGCCCCGGGTTTCGGGCAGGTATTTAAGGCCAACCAGGAATGCAAGGCTCAGCAGTACTGTGGGATACCAGAGGCCAGCGAGTGCGCTCCCGGTTGTGTCGTTGATCAAGGTGATGACAAAGGGAAGTAGCCCGCCCACCCAACCGGCAGAGAGATTGTGCGGAAGCGCGGCCGCGCTATAACGTGTTCGGGCAGGAAATAGCTCTGCGAGTAGCGCGGTTTGTGGGCCGGTCACCAGGGCCAGTGGCAGTGTCATCAATACCATCAGCAAGCCGGCCTGCAGGTTGTCCTGTGGAGCTGATATCGCAAGCCAGCCGCTAAATACGGGTTGTATGCAGAGTGCCCCGAACAATAGTCCGGTAAGGACGACTTTGCGCCGTCCAATCCGGTCTGAAAGATAGCCCGCGAATAGGGTCAGGGGAAAAAGCGTGGCGGTACCGATAGCGACGAGCAGGCTGCTACGTGCACCATCAAAGCCGGCGACGGTTTTCAGGAAAACACCGCTGTATACCTGCGCAGAGAAAAACAGAACGGCGCCGCCTGCGGATACGCAAAGAAAGAGGATGCCCATACGAGCGAGCGTCTGCCGATCACGAAAGCAGTCGCGCAAGGGGGTTTTTGCCAGCGCCGCTTGCGCTTGCAGCGCATGAAATATCGGCGTTTCATGAAGCGCCGATCTGACTTTCAATGAAATAAGCAATAGCAGGAGCGAGACCCAGAAAGGCACACGCCAACCCCAGGCAAGAAATTCTTCGGCACTTAGCGTTTGCTGCAGAAATGCAATTTGTAGCGTGGATGCAAGAATGCCCAGCGGCCCCATCAGTTGCAGAACACTGGTATAAAGCCCGCGGTTGCGTACTGGGGCGTGTTCGGTCAGATAGACCGCGCTGCCACCGATTTCGCCACCAGCTGATAAGCCTTGCAGCAGCCGTAAAGTGACCAGCAGCGCGGGCGCCCAAAGCCCGGCCTGAGCGTAGGTGGGTAATAGTCCTACGGCGAGCGTGGCACCACCCATCAGGGCAATGGTGATTATGAAGACTTTGCGGCGTCCGATGCGATCACCCAGTGAGCCGAAGAGCGCAGCCCCGATAGGGCGAACCACCATGCCAGCGCCAAAGGTTGCCAGACTGGCAAGCAAGGCCGTTGTGGGATTTTCCGGGGGAAAGAAGAGCGGACCAAACCAGACCGCAAGCGCAGCAAAAGTAAGAAAGTCATACCATTCGAGAAAAGTCCCAAAACACGCAGCAATAGCTACCCGGGTCTGCGGGTTGTGTTGTAGTTGCTGGGGTTGTTGACTCAACATGGTGTTCTTTTTGGACGAAAGTGCTGATTATCCGTTAGTCTTTGGTCTTGGGAATGACTATCGAAGTATAAAGGGGCGTTATGGGCAGTTTTCACGAAGACATGCGGGATCAGGTTGTCGCAATCCGTGAAACGATCGTCGATGGCTGGCATGACTTTGTGCAGTTTATTCGGGAGACGTGGCCGGCATTAACGATTTTGTCGGTCATTCTTATTGTGGCGCTATGGGTTGCGGACCCCGCGCCACCGCGCCATGTGCTTATGGCGACGGGCCCGGCTGGCAGTTCGAATCAAGCGTTGGGCAATAAATATCAGCAGTATTTTGCCGAACGGGGCATTACGCTTGAGCTGCTGGCGACAGAGGGTTCCGTTGAAAACGTCAAGCGCCTTCAGGATAAAAATGATCCGGTGATGGCGGCGTTCGTGATGAGTGGTGCGGCTGAGCCGTTGACGTCGGGTATACAGACATTAGGTAGTATCAACTACCAGCCTTTCTGGTGTTTCTACCATGCACCGCAACCAATTGCTGCAAAAACTCGTACGTTACAGCTTAGCGATTCCATGGTGAATGTGGGTACGCCGAACAGTGGTACGTATCTGTTAGCCCGGCAGGTGCTTAGCCTGAACGGGTTGGATTTAGAAAAGAAGAATTTTGTTCACATGCCGGATGAACAGGCCATTAAAGCTTTAAAGCACCATGAGCTTGAATCTTTATGCATCGTTGATACTTACGAGTCGCCGAATGTGCAGGCAACACTGGCAATCCCCGGGTTGCAACTGGCCGATTTTGATCGGGCGGAAGCCTACGCGCGACAGGTAGCGGCTATCGAGATGGTCACGATTCCTGAAGGCGGACTTAGCCTGATTACTAATCGGCCGGAAAAACCCTATCAACTGATTTCTACGACGACAGAACTATTGATTGATGAGCGTTTGCATCCTGCTATTCAGACGCTGTTTCTCATGGCCGCTAAATCTATTAACGGTAAGGAAAGCTTCTTCTCGAAAGAGGGAGAGTTTCCGATGTTTGTCGACAGTTCGCAGCATCGCAGCAAGGAGGCGGAGATTTTTTACGAAAAAGGCACGCCCCTCCTTATGGAGTTTATGCCTTTCTGGATGGCGGAATTTATTCGAAGGCTGTTTGTTACGATGCTTCCCTTCTTTGCCGTTGCTTATCCGATCATCCGTTCAATGCCCAACTATCATAAGAACCGGGTAAGAGGAAAAATTAACCGGATGTATGGTGCATTGAAATTCTTCGAGCAGTCGTTGGTCTCAGCCTATGATCCGGGGCAGAAAGTGAGCTATCTGGGCCAGCTAGATGCCATGGAGCGTGATGCGCTGGGCATGAAGGTACCGAAGTCCGTTGCTAGCGACTATTACACGCTGCGCAGTTCCATCGATTTTGTACGCAACTGTGTTTTGCGCGATAGCTACAATGCGCACGCTGCCCCGGTGCAGCCACCTAACTCATTAGAGGAGGCGGCTGACGATGGGGATGGCGATGATGTCTAGGCAGGCTTAGTAGCCGCCACGGATATCCGGATTGTTAAGCGTGTCGTTCGGGGTATAAACCGAACCACCCCAGTTGGCCTGCAGGTCGTAACCGGATTGGCCGACGAGGTAAGTCACGATGTTCGGATTAATCGATTGCTGCATGCCGCCAGAACCCGCTGAGATATTGGCGTTTACATCACCGCCAACCCCTTTAGCCGCGGTGAACTGTTTGATGGCGTCCGCGTTCTTGAAAATGATGACTTGATATTGCTTCTGGAAGCCTGCCCCGGCGCCTTCACCGGCTTTGCGCTCCATCATGAATACGGGCTTCTGGCCCGGTTGAAATAGGGCGCCATCACCATTCGACAGCACGACCAGAATGATGTTGACGTTAGTTGCATTGAACACGGCATAGCCGGCGGCGTTGCGAATCTCTTCTGCGGCCTTCGGATTGTGGCGAATCAGTTCATCGACGCCCGTGCGTGACATCTTGAGAATGGCTTCCCGTTTTTCAACCACCTGTTGTGAGGTGAGCGGTTGTCCAGCGCTATTGGTTGTCTGACAGGCATTCAGCGATAGCACAGCGGTTAATGTAAAGAGGACAGAAATTAGTTTGCGAATCATTATTGCAGCGTCCGATAAATGGATTGAGTGGGACAAAGTATACAAAATCAGTGCGTCTGTCATCTAAATTGAAAAAACCAGTGGTTGATTGGTTATGATCACACCATGAATTCACAAATCACTACTGCATGGCACCCCGGCGCAAGTGTGGTGCCATCGTCCAACTTTGATCAGCGCCCCGAAGGCGCTGAGATCGATCTGATTGTGATTCACTCGATCAGTTTGCCCCCAGGGCAATATGGTGGGCCTGGTATTGAACAGCTTTTTACAAATCAACTGGATCCGGCGGCACATCCTTACTATGCTCAAATTTCCGGCCTCCGGGTCTCGTCTCATTTTTTGATTAAGCGAGATGGTGCGCTGGTGCAATTTGTGCCAGTTGCGCAACGGGCTTGGCATGCCGGTGTTTCTAATTGGCAGGGTCGAGAGCGTTGCAATGATTTTTCGATTGGCATCGAATTAGAGGGTGATGACGACACGCCTTTTGAAATGGCTCAGTATCAGACGTTGCAGGCGTTGTTGAAATCTCTGGTTGAACTGTGGCCAATCAAGGCGATAACGAGTCATGCGCATATTGCGCCGGTACGTAAGACCGATCCGGGCCCTTGTTTTGATTGGACGCACGTTGAGAAGTCGTTCCCCACGATTGACGTGATGCGCTAAGTGAATGCTTAGAAAGCCACGTTGGCGCGTAGGCCAACGATGGTTGCATTCGGGATCGCCTGGTTAGGGTTGTTGGGCATGGGCGCTTTGCCACCCGGGTTAATAGCGTATTGCAGAAAGGGTTGCAGCGTCAGCCAGGGGTTGATAGGAGCCTGATACGTGAGTTCAACCAGGGTTTCCGGTTTGACCATGGGTGTTTGCGTGCCGGCAAGCGCATTCTGCGCTCCAATCGGTCCGTTCAGATATGGGGTGAATTTTGCCCAACCCAGGCCTAGGCCGAGTACGTCTTCCGGTCGGCCATCAAAAAGGCCAACGTAGGCAAGCCCCGCATCAAAATACCAGGTCACCAGATTGCGATCTGTTTGCGGATTGTAAGTGACTCGTGTGAAAGCGCTGAGCCCTTGTGTTTCTGTGCCGGCCTCACGCCATATCGTTTGATCCACCAGGCCGTAAATTGCATATTGGCCACGGTAAGTGGTGTTAACCGGGTTGCTGAAGGTGCGCCCGCTACTGGATTGCGTGACGTTGTCGATGACTGCAGAGTTATACCAGCCGCCCAGCTTGTAATTGCCAGGTAAGGTCTTATCGCCAAATTGCAGTTCGGGTGTGTAGGCGGCTTCAACCCAGGAGAGTACGCCGTCACCTACGGGGAAATCAGTGCCGTAGGAGGTTGACGAGGTCGAGGGGCCGACGGGTGTGCCATTCATGACGGATGCGGTGAGCCTCCAGTCATCGTTGAAGTCGAAGCTGGCCAGACCACCCGGCGCTGCATTGGGGTAGCCCGGGCCGCTACCGGGCATGTTGGCTTCCCAGCTATCGGGAAAGCCAAACGTGGAATTCACAAACACGGTGGCTGTGGGACTCATCATGTAGTAGCGGTCGGCTTCAAGTAAACCGCCGCGTATGCGAAGTCGGTCTTCCATCAGTTTCTGCTCTAGCCAGAACTCACCCACTTTGGCCAGGGCCGGCTCTGATTCGACATTGCTCACGGTCATGAGGTTGCCGATATTCTGTGTGGAGAGATTCTGTCCCTGAATACCGTAACCGGTGACGTGAATTTTTCCACCGCGCCAGCCCATGAGTTTGTTGAGGTCAACATCAAGTTCAAGATCGAGAAGGCCATCGTACATAAAGCCCTGTTTGATGCCGCCGCGCGTATTGCCCAGGAAGTCACTCGTTTGATTCAACGTAAAACTAACCCCGTAGTTATCCAGGAGCGGACGTAACCCACCCCAATCGCCGAATAGCGTGGTCGCTGTGGTCACATCAGATTTGGTTGGAAGAAGCTCCTCGGACGTTAGCCGAGGAAGCGAGCCAACTGTCTCTGCCCATGCTGTCTGCGCGCCGGCACACAGGAGCATGATGCCTGCAGATAACAGGGCGTGCAGAATCCTCTGGATGGGTGACATGGCGGCAAGTAAGCAGGCTAAAACAAAGGCCACCCGCAGGTGGCCTTTGTCTCAGAGCAGCCTTGGCTTAGGCAACTTGCTTGTTGGCTTCGGCCATCGACAAGGTGCTGAGCTGGCGAATCAACTCAAGCTCCTGTGGCAGACGATCGGCCAGCTTGTCGAACCATTCTTTGTGCGACTCGAGCTCCTTCTCCCAACCCGCCGCATCCAGCTTGGTCAGTTTGTTGAAGTCTTCACGCGTCATGTCCAGACCGGTCCAGTCGATATCTTCGTAGTTCGGTGTCCAGCCCAGAGCGGTTTCCTTGGCATTGACACGACCCTTGACGCGATCAACGATCCACTTGAGAACGCGCATGTTGTCGCCAAAACCTGGCCACATGAACTTGCCATCTTCGTCAACACGGAACCAGTTCACACAGAAGATGCCCGGTGGGTTGTCGACGGTGTTGCCCATCTTCAACCAGTGGCGGAAGTAGTCGCCCATGTTGTAACCGCAGAACGGCAGCATGGCGAATGGGTCACGGCGAACAACGCCTTGAGCACCAAAAGCTGCGGCAGTTGTTTCTGAACCCAGCGTCGACGCCAGGTAGACACCATAGTTCCAGTTAAAGGCTTCATAAACCAGTGGCACAGTCGTTGCACGACGGCCGCCGAAGATGAATGCCGAGATCGGTACGCCAGCAGGATCTTCCCAGGCGCTATCTACAGACGGGCACTGGTTGGCCGGTGCGGTGAATCGCGAGTTCGGGTGGGC
>JBDLTI010000067.1:0-8781 GCA_039805865.1 Pseudomonadota bacterium
CAATCGGGTGGACACTCCCGCCAAACTCGCCATTGAGTTCAATCTGGTCCACAACGAACCCGTTACCAACCAGGCGGTTTGGAAATGGTTGTCTGGGCAATCCAAGCCGTCTCGGGACAAGATCGATACGCTGGCCCGGATGTGCGGAGTGTCCGTTCAGTGGTTGCGTTTTGGAATTCCTGAATCTCGCTCAGCTCAAGCATCATCCGCCTCTCCTGCGACAAAACAAGACGCACGGACGAGGACTGAACAGCAGCTTTTAGAAAACTTCAGACTGCTCACCCAGGTTCAGCAGGAACTACTTAGTGGGATGGCTGAACAACTGGCGATGAATCACAGGATTTGGCAATCGGAACAGCTGTAATAGAGAACAGCCCCATTCCGGCTTCGATCACTTGTTATTTCCGCCTTGCTTACCAAAAGCTGGACGCAATCGATCAGAAAGATCGTCCTCAAGTATTTGCAACACCTGTGCAGAAACATCGTATTGCCAAACTGTAATCTTCCACTTCCCTGTAAACCAGTGCTTCAGTTGAAGTGCGTATGTTTTCGGATGGCCTAGCCCCATGTGCTGATCAATACGTTTCTTTAGCCCCGTCCTCGATGAACCCACATATAATATTGAAGTTGGGGAGTTTAATTTTGCACATTTGCGCTCTGTGTTTTCCTTAAAGCGAGCGAAATCCGAGTAAGTTGTTTCTGGGTTACCGCCTATCTCTTCAATGACATATATAGCGTTGCAAACGTCCTCCAAGGATTCTAGATTTTCCACTGAGAACTCTTTGGTTGGCTTCGCCTGCTGTGCTTCCAGGCAATTTTCAATGAGCCGATCTATATACGACATGGTCGCTCACCGATCCCTACCCTGATAGGGCACCGAGTGCTTCTGGTGCTCAGCCCAGTTACCAAAATACACATCAGCCAACATAGGGGAGCGAATCACCAACAGGTTCTCGGCGTTACTGTTCTCAGCCGCTTTGGTGAAGTTGTAGCTGCCTGTAATCACGATCTCTTTGTCGATGATCATGATTTTGTTGTGGGCAATGGCGTGCTTGTCGTCGATATAGGTATCAACGCCAAAGTGATCCGTGAAGTCAGCGGCACTGTACTTCGTGGTTCGGTTACTCTTGTCCAGAATCATGAAGACATCAACGCCCCGATGCTGGGCTTCGACTAGGGCTTTGGCTATTGGCTGATTCGTGAACGAGTACGCTTGAACGAAGATCGACTTTTTGGCGTTGTTGATTTCCTGGACTACGGCATCCTGAGCCCCACCGTTCGGTGAGAAGTAGACCTTCGTTGAGACGATGTAGGTTTCTGAGGCCTGTGCCGTGAAGACACTGAGGCTGAATGCGAGAGCGATGAGAATACGCATGCTGAAAGTGTCTAAGTACAGGCACTTAACTAACTGAACTGACGATCGCGATGGCTTCGAGTCAGTTGTATAAGTCTGACTACTGTTGTCTAACCTCATAGTCTCAAATATCCAGCTTAGGTAATGCGTTCACGATTTTCGTGGTTTCAAGACTGACCGTAACTACTCGCTGAAACAGCTCAAGCGGATAGCGCGGGTTATCCATAGTTTGAACAGCCCAATCATTGGCGTCGCTGACGATACCTGTGCTCTTGTCTGTCTTCACACATTGGCGCTCGACCACCCAATCCAAAGCCGACTTACCGTTCACAACATAGTCATAGGCTTTCAGCGGAATACCCGTCAGGGTGATTTTGTCGTTGTAATACAGCGTCGTCAGATCCTTATCCTTCCCACTCTTCCCGTATTTCATCTTCTCAACGCGATAGTCCGAATCGGTCAGATTCCCAGCCGACTGAATTTTAAGTGGGTATGGCTCTACCGTCTCATAGTTCAAGTGCAAGTCAGCCAACTGCCTGCCTGCCTTTGAGAAACCCCAGAACCCATCAGCAGTTTTAACACAGGGAATACGCGGCAACTCCTTACAGAGGTTATCTGCATAACGGTCACGGTATTCGGTTGAATGCAGCAAGCCATAGACATAGTAGAAAATGTCCTCCTTGCTGATTTTTTCACCCGGATATGCCGCTTGGAAATGCGCCAGGCCTTCATTGGTCAACGCGTCACGACGAGCACGTTTTGACGAAGCCTCGAACATTTCACTCTGTTTTGATTCAACATTTTCAGCTTGTTCGTCATACAGGTAGAGCGGGAAACATTGAGTGCCATCAATGTCTACCATGTGTAGGCTTGGGAGCGCATTGGCCATCAAGGCACTGAAGGCCACTTTATCACCTCGTCCTGAAACGCAAATAACCCTATTTTCAGCCGCAGAATCCGGGAAAATCCGTGGCATCTGGTACACCATTTCGTTGAACGTGCGGCTGTAATACAACCATTGCTTGGTGTAAGGACGATATAGGCTGGGAATCAGACACTCGGCCTGATAAGCATGAACACGGTCTTTTGCCAGCTCTTGCTTGAGAGCGCGTGTCCAACTGATAAGGGTTGGATCTGTATCGATAAAACCGTCTAGCAACTCCTCTCGGGCCTTTTTGTCGACTCCTGGATAGTCGGCGCTGAATCGCGTCAACTCACTGTTGTAAAAATCAATCATGCGTTGCATATTGCTTTCGACAGCGACGCGGCTTGGATTATAGCACCAAGCATCGCGCTGAGTTTTTACGCCATTCGAATAATTTATAAACAGCTTCGCATCTGGATTACCGTCCTTGTCACCCAGCACAATATATTCACTAAAACTGTCATCACGTTGTTGCAACCAGTCACCATGCGAGTCGGGGGTGATGGTCTGCCAGCCTTGCGAGGCAGTAATACCGGCGATGCTGGTAAAAGCACTGATTTTTTCCAGCTTGTCTTCACGGCTGAGGTAATCACCAATGTCGTGGAAATAAATCTGACCGTGCTGGCTAGCCTGAGGGTTTTTCACCATGAGCGAAATAGCGATAGCCGCTGAGCTGCCCATCCCAAATATTTGACCACCTTCCTTCTTTGCACGTTCACCTGCGGTCTTTTGCCCGCGCAACCCTCGGAGATGAAACACATAGAGGCTAGAAAATTCAACAGCCAAACATTTTCGCAACCCATCTGCCGATCTGGAATCCAGCCAGCCAGCATTGGTAACAACGCCGATCACTCCGGCGTTGCCGATTCTGTCACTGGCCCAGCGGATGGCACGAATATAGCTGTCGTACAACGCATTCTTATTAGTTGCCTTGGAAAGTTCGACATAAGTGCTGCGGATACGGCTATCTAGATACGGATATTCGATGTTGGCATTGTTATCATTCGCATCTTCTTGACCCTTAGAATAAGGTGGATTGCCAACGATAACGCGAATATCGAGCTTCTTCTGACGTTTGCGGCGAGCACTGTTATGGACCAACAAGGCATCGACCATGTCTTCCTTTTCATACATCTGGAAGGTGTCCGTCAGGCAAATGCCCTCAAATGGCTGATACTTATCACCTACGAGGCTATGATAAACAGCCTCGATGTTGATTGCTGCTATGTAGTAGGCCAGCAGAACGATTTCATTTGCGTGAATTTCGTGCTGATATTTGTATGGCAACTGCTCGGGCGTTATCAATCCGCTTTGTAACAGGCGAGTAATGAATGTGCCTGTCCCTGTGAACGGGTCAAGGATATGAACCCCTTTGCTACCTAAGGTTTGGTTGAACTCATTCTGGAGTACGTCGTTAACACTATGAATAATGAAATCTACGACTTCCACTGGTGTATAGACAATACCCAACCGCTCCGTCATTTTTGGGAACGCATTCCTGAAAAACTTGTCGTATAACTCAACTACGATCTTTTGCTTACCAGTAGCACTCTCAATACCTGCGGCGCGTTCCTTAACGCTGGCATAGAAGCCTTCTAGCGTGTCGGCCTCTTTATTCAGGCTGTGTTCATGCAACGCATCCAAAACCCCCTGCATCGCCTGAGACATGGGGTTATTCTGGGCAAAGCTATAGCCTTCAAAAAGTGCGTCAAATACTGGCTTGGTGATTAAGTGCTGCGCCAGCATTTCGATAATTTCGCCATCGGTAATGCTGTCATTCAGGTCGTCACGAAGTTCGTGGGCGAATTCAGCAAAGGCTTTGCGCTCTTTGGTGTTCGACTCATTTTCTAAAATGCCAGCAATGCGGTCGATGTGGGTTCGGGCAATCTTGGCAATATCATTTGCCCAATCTTCCCAATGGTGACGATTTCCGACCTTTTGGACCAACTTGGCATAGATAGCACGCTCGATTTCCCCAATTTCGAATTCCAGCTTGGCCTGCGATGGCTTCGGCGCGGTGGGCGTGGTGCCAAGCGTAAAGCCACCTTGCCCAGTATCGCCCTTGGATTTACCCTTCGGTGGCTTAGTCGGTTTTTTCTGGATCTTGTCGGTAATGGCGATCACTTCCATTTTGCTGGTGTCTTTACCGATCAGGTCCAGCTTATTCACCATTGCGTCAAAGCGATCATCGTGTGAACGAAGCGCCTGTAACACTTGCCAGACCACCTTGTAAGTCTGGTTGTCATTCAGGGCCTCATGAGGCTCAACACCTACTGGAATGACCACTGGCAAAATCACATAGCCACGCTTTTTGTCTGGCGCGTTTCTCATAACCCGGCCAACTGACTGAACCACATCCACCTGGGAATTACGCGGGGTCAGGAACAACACAGCATCCAGTGCCGGTACATCAACACCTTCGGATAGGCAACGCACATTTGAGAGGATTCGGCAGGTGTTTTCGGGTGCCTCAGCCTTCAGCCAATCTAACTTGCCCTCTTTTTCGCTGGCATTCATGCCACCGTCAACATGTTCAGCTTCACAAGTAAGCCGAGCCACCTGCTCAAACTCCTCTTCCTCCTGATATGCCTCCACAACAGACTGGAACATACGGGCGATTTGTTTAGAGCTAACCTTATGGGTCTTACCCTCTTTTGACGTTTCAATCACCTGACAAAAGGCGACAGCACGCTGCATTGCCTGCGAATCGTTCACCAGTTCGTCAGATAAGCCTTGCTTTGAAAGTGCTTTCCAGCAACCAATGATTTTGGAGGCGTCGTCCACCTTTAACTGGTTATCAGGGTCTTTCAGTAAATTTTGAATGCGACGACTGACATGTGACTCTTCGACTGCCAACACAATAACCTTGTAGTCACAAAGCAAACCACGGCGCACCGCCTCGGAAAAGGTGATGACATATAACTCTTTACCGTAAAGCGCCTCATCGTCCATTGAACACAATGCGACATTGTCTTTTTCGGCACTGGCTTTAGCCACTTCCCCATAAATACGGGGGGTTGCGGTCATGTAAATACGTTTTGCAGCGCGGATATAGCTGTTGTCATGTACACGAACAAAAGCGCTCTCGTCCTGGCTTTCAAAGGTTGCGCCTGTAGTTCGGTGCGCCTCGTCGCAGATAATCAGGTCGAAATCAGCTAGACCGTGCTCTTTTTGCGCTTTGCTGATTACATCGATGGAATGGTAGGTCGAGAACACGACACTCATGTGCTGGGCATCGCTCCGCTTTTCCATTTCCTTCGCAAGTTTGGCTGGTTCGGTCGTTGCTGGGTAACGCAGTTCGTGTGTAAAGGTCTGGACTGTGTCGTCGTCCTTCTTGCGCTTCTTTCCTACATCGCTGTCCGAGCAAACAGCAAAGCTGTGTAATGGAATCAGGCTTTCCTGGGTCCACTCGGTCAATGTCTGCGAGAGCAAATTAAGGCTAGGTACCAAGAACAAAACGCGCTTGCCTTTCCCTGCCAGGTCTTCGGCAATTTTTAGAGCAGTAAAGGTCTTGCCTGTGCCACAGGCCATAATCAGTTTGCCGCGATCAGCCTCACGCAACCCACGTTGCACACCCTCCAAGGCTGACCGCTGGTGGTCGCGGAGTTCTTTCTTTGGCTTAAGAACGGGCGCAGTGTTTTTGGGGCCATACTGGCTCCAATCAATCTGGCTGTTTTCTAGGTCATGAAGGTCAATTTTGCTGACTGGGGGTTGTTGATCACGGAGTGCGTCTTCAGCGTGCTCATTCCAGTGATTTGTGGTGCTAACGATAATTCGGTGCGCAAATGGTTTTTTGCCTGATGCGGTGAAGAAGCTGTCGATATCACCTTTTTGCAGCTTGTAGTCTTCAGCGTATAGCTTGCACTGGATGGCGTGAACCTCGCCACTCGCAGTCTCGGCAACAAGGTCAATACCTGTATCCCGTTTATCTAACCCCTGTTTTTCAGCCCAATCCGCATAGGTCCAAACGTTTGCGTATAGATCACGGTAACTAGCCTCGTTGCGAAGGTAGCAAAGAATCAACTCTTCAAAGTAAGTGCCCTTTTCCCGTTCGGATTGAGCTTTCTCACGAAAATCAGCCAGTGTTTTTTGAAGGTCGGTCATATGTCTCTGCGCCAAAATGCGTTAAATCGTTAACGGCTTTATTATCCTATGAGACTAGCGTTCTATCCGGTATCGATTCAAATTTTGTCAGCTTACAACCGCCAACTGCTGCCAATCAGTAGTGAACGCTTTGCTTTTATTGTCCGAACGCATCGCCCATGCCTTTTGCACTCCCTCACCCGCCGATCTGACAGTGCCCCGCCCCATCTTTGCATTGATTTCATCCAGTGTTGCCATCAGCACCTTGCTCCGGGTGGTATCCGGTAGATCAATCTGAGCAAACAGGTCTGTTGGCACGCTATCCTCGGGAACAAGATCCATCAGCATCACCCCGCACTTCTTGTAGGCATAGCCGGACTTAAATATTTTTCGCATCCCGTAGATCGCCGCCTCTCCTAGCTGGAAGCTGTTGGCCGTTGGTTTAAGCAGTTTCACAGTAACCGCGTTGTTGTACTGTGGTTCGTTGGTTTTGAATCGGTTGGTTTCGACGAATACCTGAATCGCTCCGGCTACATGCTTTTGGTTGCGGAGTTTTTCGGATGCACGGCTGGCATAGCTCACCACGGCCTCATTCATATCTTCCAGCGTCACCACAGGCTGCCCAAATGATCGTGAGGAAACGATCTGCTTCTTGGGTGGCGCAACTTCCTCAAGTTCCAGACAGGATTCACCGTTGAGCTCTGCAACTGTCCTGGCGAGTACGACGCTGAATTCTTTCTTGATCCAAATCGAGGATGCGTCCCGCAGGTCTTTGACGCTGTTAACCCCCAATTCGTTCAGGCGGGCAGATATTCGACGGCCAACACCCCAGACTTCACCGACATCCAGGCTCCCCAACAACCTGTCCAAGTCACCTCTGGCAAGCTGATTGAGGTCGCAAACGCCGTCAGCCATCTCTGGCAGCAATGCCTTCTTGGCCGTGTGGTTCGCCAGCTTGGCAAGGGTTTTGGTAGTCCCAATACCCACACAAACAGGAACCCCGACCCACTGCCTGACTCGTTGCCGTATCTGCTGGCCGTAGTCAATTAAGTCCCGATTGAATCCTGTCAGGTTCAGGAAGCTTTCGTCGATACTGTAGATCTCCTGCTCTGGGGCGAACTGACCAATGACCGAGTGCATCCGCTGGCTCATATCGCCGTACAGGACGTAGTTACTGCTTTTGGCGATGATGCCGTGCCGCTTGGCCAAGTCTTTCAACTGGAACCATGGAGCCCCCATCGGCACACCCAATGCCTTGACCTCGGCGCTTCTGGCAACCACGCAACCATCGTTATTCGACAGCACAACAACGGGCTTGCCTTCTAGTTTGGGCTGGAATACGCGTTCGCAGCTCACGTAGAAGTTGTTGCCGTCGATCAGGGCAATCGAGTTCATCCCTTGAACTGGTGGATCACGCTGGTTACGACGCCCCAGATCTGTAATTCCTGCTCACTCTTAAAAGCGATCGGCGGGAAATCGGGGTTCTCGGCAAGCAAACGGACTGAGGTTGAGGTCTTTTCCAGGCGCTTCACTGTGAACTCCCCGTCCACCGTTGCAATGACGATTCTGCCATTCGTGGGCGTAATGGAGCGATCGACGATCAAGATGTCCCCATCGTAGATACCTACCCCGATCATGCTCTCCCCACTGGCCTGCACAAAGAACGTTGCCTCTTTGCGGTGGATCAGGTGTTCATTCAGATCCAGCGTTTCGGCCACATAGTCATCCGCTGGCGATGGAAACCCTGCCCGGACGGTATGACCAAACAGTGGGATCTTCAAGTGTGGCGGATTCTCTGCCAGTCGCACCGGCTTCAAATGATCCGGCCATGTCGGCTCAGCGTCTCTTGTTTCGGCCAGATATTTAACCAGATCAACAACGATCCCCTTGGCGCTCTCAGGCACACGAACTACGGCAGCAGGCTCTCCGAACTTCGGCTTCCGCCCTGCTCCTGCTCTTCTTCCACCGTGCGTATTCGTTGGTTCCATAGCTCATCTTGATTTGTATTTTTTTTCAAGTTTACACGAATCATGTAGGCACCGTCACGCAAGTCAGACTCAAAACTACAACGCCCGTTCGATTCGAACCTTCCGGTTGGCACGATCAAGGTCTGCTTCCGAGATCACCCCGTCGAGGTATAGACGGACCAGTATCGAAATTGGCAAGGGCATGACCTGACCCCGTTCAATACGGCTCCCGGAACGTTGATTAACCCCGAACCGACCCCAGAATTCAGCTTGAGATTGATTGAGGTCGTATCGAATATCGGCTATTTGTCGTAGTTTCATGCCGCAGTCTGACAGCCCTGCCGTAGGAAATCACCTAGCAAAACTACTAGTACACCAACTGCTTTTATTCAATTCTTAGGGTGTCCATTGGTATAAGAAAAGTAAGCAAGGATTCCCCCCTGCTCAACCCT
>JBDLTI010000068.1:0-8647 GCA_039805865.1 Pseudomonadota bacterium
TGCTTTCCCAGAACGGCACGAAGCGGGCAACGGTGTCTTTCAGGCACTCGGTCATCGGCAGTTCTTTTTCGTTCATACCCGAGAAGGCTTCGCCATAGCGGGCATCGAAACGCGGATGGCGCGGATCATTGAATTCTAGTGCGGGTGGTGGGGTGTCGTAGCTACGACGCCAGACCAGCACTTGATCGTCGCCATATTTGGCGGCGGTTTCCGCTTTGTTCAGACCCTGCAGCGCGCCGTAATGACGCTCATTCAGGCGCCAGTTGCGCTGGATCGGAATCCACAGGCGGTCCATTTCTTCGAGCGCAAGCCACAGCGTACGCATCGCGCGCTTAAGTACTGACGAGTAGGCCTGGTCAAATTCAAAACCGGCTTCTTTCATCAAGCGACCCGCTTGCTTGGCTTCTTCGATGCCTTTTTCGGTCAGGTCGACATCCGTCCAACCCGTGAAACGGTTTTCTTTATTCCACGAAGATTCTCCGTGGCGCAGCAGCACAATTTTTTTCATAAGGATAATTCCATTCATCCGGTATAACTGAATCAGTTCGCTATTCTATAATGCCGGAGGCGCTGACTCTAGCTGCCGAGCCCTTGACTTTGAATTTTCTGGAAAAAACATGGATTTCTTTCTTCAGCCGATGAATCTCGGCCTTTTGGCGATTGCGGTGATTTCGGGAGCGCTTCTGGTTCGCCAGGTGGTTCAGCCCGGTGGTAAAAATGTGTCTCCCCAGGCGGCGATTGCCCTGACAGATAAAGAGGGCGGCGTGTTGGTGGACGTTCGCGAAGAACATGAGATTGCTGTGGAGCACATCCAGGGTAGCCAGTTCATTCCGCTCAAAGAGTTGCCTAACCAGCTGACTAAGCTCGAAAAATATCGAAAAAAACCGGTAGTCGTGGTTTGCGCGGCGGGCCAGCGTTCTGCGGCGGCCTGCCGTGTGCTGAGCAAAGCCGGTTTTGAGAATGTGAGCCAGATCGAGGGCGGTATCCAGGCCTGGGAAAAAGCCGGTTTGCCACTTAAGCGGGGTAAAGCCCCCGCTAAGGCCTAAGGTGCGTTATGGCTAAGGTTTTGATGTACTGTACGGCGGTTTGCCCTTATTGCGTTCGTGCGGAACAGTTGCTGAACAGCAAAGGCGTCACCGAAATTGAAAAAATCCGGATTGATCTTAATCCGGAGGAGCGAGATGCCATGATGGCTCGCACCAATCGTCGGACTGTGCCGCAGATTTATATCGGAGATACCCACGTGGGTGGGTTTGATGACCTGGCTGCACTGGATCGGGCTGGCGGCCTGGATCCCCTGCTTAAATAATTTCTCATTTAATTGACAAGGATTTTTATTATGGCTGATAACGAGCAGAACACAGAAGGACAAGCGGTAGATCAGCAGGCACCGGCACAACCGATGTTTGCCATCGAAAAGCTGTATGTGCGTGATATGTCGCTTGAAGTGCCGGGTGGCGCAGAGGTGTTCCTGCAACAGCAAGCACCGGAAGTCGGCGTTCAGTTCAAGACAGCCTTTACGCAACTGGGTGCAGACGCTTTTGAAGGTATCCTGCAAGTCACCGTTACTGCCAAGGCAGAGAACAAGATTTATTTCCTCATCGAGTTGCAACAGGCCGGTATTTTCCGCGTTTCGGGCATTCCTGAAGAGGCGCTGCGTCCATTCCTGGGCTCGGCAATCCCGAATGTGCTGTTCCCGTATGCACGCGAAGCTGTTTCGGATGCCTCCACACGCGCTGGTTTTCCACCGGTGGTGCTGCAACCCGTAAACTTCGATGCCATGGCAGAAGCAGAGCAGCAGCCAGCAGCTGGTGAAGTTGAAGCACCGACAACCGTTCAGTAATTCACCAAGTAGGGGATGCTCATGAACCAGGCCACCAAAACGCAACTCCAGATTGGCGTGCTCGCTGCAGGCGCCTGGGGCACCGCGCTGGCGGCTAATTGGGCACAGCGACACCGGGTAACCATTTGGGCGCGTGAACCTGAGGTGGTTGAAAGTATTAACGAGTCGCATGTCAACAAACGGTTCTTGCCGGATATCGATTTGCCGGCGACTTTGCGAGCCACGGGTGATTTAGCCGCGCTACAAGGTTCTGATGTGCTGGTATTGGCAACCCCGGTAGCGGGTTTGCGCGGCACGCTCGTGGCGTTGCAAACGCTTTATGTGAATCAGCCTTTGCCGCCACTTGTTTGGGTCTGTAAGGGCTTTGAGCCACAAACTGGTTTGTTGCCTCATCAGGTTGTCCGGGATGTGCTTGGCGATGTGCCAGCCGCTGCGCTCTCGGGTCCCAGTTTTGCTCAGGAAGTGGCTAAAGGTTTACCAACCGCTGTAACGCTCGGATCGGCAAATCTGGGGCTGGCAGAGCAGCTCGCGGACTGGCTGCACACATCGAACCTGCGTCTTTACGCTTCGGGTGATGTCGTCGGTGTAGAAGTTGGTGGTGCGGTCAAAAACGTTCTGGCGATTGCAACGGGTATCTCGGATGGGCTATCTCTGGGACATAATGCCCGCGCTGCCCTGATGACCCGTGGTTTGGCGGAAATTGCCCGGCTGTGCGAGCGCCTTGGCGGTCAACGTGAAACGCTGATGGGTCTTGCTGGTCTGGGCGATTTGATTCTTACCTGTACCGGCGATCTTTCCCGTAACCGTCAAGTCGGTTTGGCGCTGGGGTCAGGTAAAACCCTGCAGGAAACACTCGATGCCCTGGGGCATGTCGCGGAAGGTGTGGGTACGGCGCGGGAAGTGGCGCGCTTATCCGTTGATCTATCGGTGGACATGCCCATCGCGCGTGTGGTTGCCGCCGTGATTGCTGGCGATCTGGCAGCAAAAGATGCGGTGACCCAATTGATGAGTCGAGCGCAGCGCGCCGAATAAGCTGTTTTTAAAACCGGCGTTTAAATGGCGCCGATAAACCCGTTCTGGCGCCACATTTCAAACACGACAATGGATGCCGAGTTTGCCAGGTTCAAACTGCGGATGTCTGGTCGCATCGGTATGCGTAACCGGTGGTCGCTATCAAAAGTCGCTAGGATTTCCGGGGGTAGGCCTTTGGTCTCACAGCCCAGAACAATCACATCATCCGGCTGAAATGTCACTTCATGGTAGGGTCGACTGCCCTTGGTCGTCATGGCAAAAAAACGGCGATGGGATTCTTCCGGTTGCTTGCCGTTAAGTTGTTCCAGGCAGGATGCCCAATCGTCATGCACCTGTAGGAATGCCTGGTCGTGATAATCCAGCCCGGCACGGCGCAACGATCGATCATCAACATCAAACCCCAGGGGCCGTACCAGATGCAGCTCGAAGCCGGTTGCCGCTGAAACGCGGATTAGATTGCCGGTGTTGGGCGGGATTTCCGGATGGACCAGAACGATGGCGGGTCGGCGTTGAGTGGGTGTCATATCGGTTTAATAAGTGTGGCCCGGCTCGGGCGTGCGGGCAATGACGGCGACATCCACCTGGCTGGCACCAGCGTGTTGTAGGACTTCGGCGCAGGCCGAAAGGCTGGCACCGGTAGTCAGTACATCATCAATGAGCAGAATTCTGGTATCCGTAAGCGGTTTGGGGCAGGCAAACGCCCCGCGCAGATTAGACCAGCGTTCATTACGATGCAGGCCAGCCTGTGGCGCAGTATCGTAAATGCGGATGAGGCTATTGGAAGACCATGGTATGTCCAGATAATTGGAGACGTGCCGTGCAATTTCGGCGGCCTGGTTGAAACCGCGAGATCTGAGGCGGGTTGCATGGAGCGGCATTGGGATAATTAAATCCGGCTTTCTGGCGCCTGGTTGTGCCGCCCACTGGCGCTTGAGTGTCTGTGCCAGATGCTGACCCAAAAAACCGGCCAGGTAAAGATGGTGTCCGTATTTAAAATCCTGGATCAGCGCATCGACCGGAAAGCTATAAGACCAAGCCGCGACCGCCGTATCGAAGGCAGGCTTGTGGTGTGCACAATCTGGACAATCTATAGTCATCCCGGATGGATTTGTCTGGAGCGGGAGCGCGCAACGTGGGCACTGAAGCCCGATAGGGGCAGGTAAATCGGCGGCGCAGGCAGTGCAAACAGGTTCGTTAGCACTGGGTAAACTGCAAAGCACACAGGTCTGCGGAAGCAGTAGACGCCCCAAGACCCCACCGGCAGTTCTAAATGCGTGACGTAGATGATCTGTCAGTGACTGGTTGTTAGTTACGGGCAAGGGGGTTTCATTCAAGGCGGTATTTGTCGTCAATCAGGCTAGGTTTTAGTGCTTCGGGCATAATTATGCCTTTACTCAGCAATCTACCTCCATTTGAGAGGTTTCCTATGCAAACAGAGACTATTCCCCTGAATTTTGTACCACCGCGCGCCAAAAAAAATGAGGCTGACAAAGCCGTACACGGCACCGGGCGTTGGTCGACCGAAGCCGTGCTTGAACTGGTTGAAATGCCATTCATGGCGCTGCTGGCTAAAGCGCATGCGGTGCATGCTGCGCACTTTGATGAAAACGCCGTACAGCGTTCCACCTTGCTCTCGATCAAGACGGGCGGATGCTCTGAAGATTGTGGCTATTGTTCCCAGTCGGCACGCTACGACACGAATCTGGAACGCGAAGCATTGCTGAGTACGGATGAGGTAATTGCCGCAGCCAAAGCCGCAAAAGCGGCTGGCTCCTCACGTTTCTGTATGGGTGCAGCCTGGCGTGGACCAAAGGATAAAGACCTCGATAAGGTCGTTGATATGGTGCAGGAAGTGAAGGCGCTGGGCCTGGAAACCTGCGTCACGCTCGGTATGCTAAAACCGGGTCAGGCCGAAAAGCTGGCGACTGCCGGGCTGGATTACTACAACCATAATCTGGATACGGATGCCGAGTTTTACAGCGAGGTGATCAGCACGCATACCCATGAAGATCGTCTCGATACCCTAGACCAGGTGCGTCAGGCGGGCATTCATGTGTGCTCGGGCGGTATTGTCGGTATGGGCGAAAACCGTAAAAACCGCGCGGCATTGATTGCGCAACTGGCCAACCTCGACCCAGTGCCTGATTCGGTGCCGATCAACAATCTGGTGCCGATTCCCGGTACGCCGATGGCCGGTGTGGACCCGGTGGATGGCATTGAGTTCGTGCGCATGATTGCCGCAGCCCGCATCACGATGCCTGCATCCTGGGTACGTTTGTCGGCCGGCCGCCAGGAAATGTCGGATGAGTTGCAAGCACTGTGTTTCTTTGCGGGTGCCAATTCGATTTTTTACGGCGAGCAGTTGCTCACGACGGGTAACCCCGATACATCCCGTGACCAGAAACTGTTTGCCACGCTGGGCTTGAAGGGCGTCTGATGCCCACGGGGGAGGCGCCCCGTTTCCGGCGCAGCCGGATTCGCCGAGCCTTTGATCGCGCAGCGCCCGGCTTTAGCGGGAGCGACTTTCTCTATCGTGAGATGTCTCGCCGTATGGGCGAGCGTCTGGGCATGCTGCGCATTGACCCGCAGCAGATTCTTGATGCCGGCTGTGGGCTGGGTGCGGATCGCCCGATGCTCAGCCATCGTTATCCCGAAGCCCAGTGGTTGGGGGTGGATAGCAGCCAGGCAATGCTGATGGCAGGTCGTCGCGCAGACCTGGCGAGCAGAGGATTTTTTCGCCGTTTGTTAAACCAGGGGCGGCAAGCGAAATCGCAGCGTCTTTGTGCCGATCTGTCGGCACTGCCGGTTGCTGGCCAAAGTATCGATCTCATCTGGTCTAATGCCGCGCTGCATTGGCTGGATGACCTGCCGGACACCTTACAAGAATTTAATCGTGTCTTAGGGGTTGGTGGTCTGCTGATGTTTAGTTTGTTCGGACCGGACACCCTCAAAGAGTTGCGTCAGGCAACGCAAATGATTGCCACGACAGAGCGAATTGATCGAACCCAATCGTTTGTTGATATGCATGACGTGGGTGACATGTTGGTTAACGGTGGTTTTTCTGATCCAGTGATGGATATGGAAACGTTGACCCTCACCTACACCGACCCATGGCAGGCACTACGCGAATTGAAAAAAATGGGTTCCTGTGTGGCAACACACTTTGTGGCTTCAGGCCTGACTTACAAAGGTTTCTGGAACCGAGTGATTGCACAGTGGCCCCGAAATAGTGATGGGCTTTATACACTGACGTTCGAACTGGTGCAGGGGCACGCCTGGAAGATGGCACCAAAGCAGCATGAAGATGGCCGTGCGGTTGTGAACTTTATGCCCAAACCTAACCGACCACTGCGCTAATGCGGGATCTCTGTGGGCGACTTGAGGCGGCATGGCGTGCATCCAGCACGTTATCTAAGTGCCATGCCGTAGATGCCTTGATACCGGTCTATCTGGCGCTCCTGGACAATCAGCCGTTGCCGGATATCGAGGGAGCCGTGCCCGAGTGCACACACATCGGCCGGCCTGATCAGCCGGTCTGCGTGCCTCCGGAGACGTTGCCAATGCGCAAGGCGACGGACAAAGCAGGGCGAGCCGCTTTGCTTCATGCGATTGCTCACATCGAGTTTAATGCGATTAATTTGGCGTTGGATGCCGCTTGGCGTTTTAAAGACCTGGGGGACCTCTTTGTTCGGGACTGGATCGGGGTGGCCATCGAAGAGTGCTATCACTTCAGACTGATTGGAAGCCGTTTAGAGTCCCTTGGTGTTGCTTATGGTGATTTCCCGGCTCATGACGGTCTGTGGAATCTTGCCGAACAGACGTCGGAGAATGTGCTCGCGCGTATGGCGTTGGTGCCACGCTTAATGGAAGCGCGGGGACTTGATGCGATGCCACCGATTTTTAGAGCCTTTCAGGGCATTGGCGATAAGCCTACGCTGCGGGCACTGTCTGTGATTGCCCGAGATGAAGTGCGGCACGTTGCTTTGGGAGACTTCTGGTTTCGCAAGCTTTGTGCAGCACAAGCGCTGCCCGTATCGGAAACCTATCAATCCCTGATTGCTACCTATGGTGCGCCTAGACCAAGACCGCCTTTGAATGAAGCGGCAAGAATTGCTGCCGGCTTTGATGCCGCTGAACTGGCATTGTTGCGCACAGCATAGAGCGGCAAAAAAAAGGGCAGCCCGTAGGCTGCCCTTTGGTGGTCGAAGACCGAATTACTGACGCAGACCTGCAGCGTATTCTGCAACCGCGGCCATTTGCGGATCAGTCATCTTGGCGGCAATGGTGCGCATCATGCCTTCTGGATCATTAGCGCGAGTGCCTTCACGGAACTGTTTCAGCTGCGTGATGACGTAGTCAGGGTGCTGGCCAGCAAGCATCGGGTACTGGGCTGGCAGACCGGCACCTGCAACGCCATGACAACCTGCGCAGGCCGGGATGCCCTTTTTGCTGTCGCCGGCACGCCATAGTTTACGGCCTTCGGTTACGAGCTTCTCATCCTTAGCAACATCGGGCTTTAGCGTTTGCTTCGAGAAATATTGAGCCAGTGCCTTCATTTCCGCTTCAGACAGCGGTGCCGCCATGCCGTTCATTACAGCATTCTCACGCAGGGCAGGCTTGCCATCTGCAGAGGCTTTGAAATTATTCAGTTGCTTGAGCAGATAGGACGCATGCTGACCAGCCAGGCTTGGGTTGACTGGAATGCTGCTATTGCCATCGACGCCGTGACAGGCCGCGCACACGTTTTTAGCGATAGCGGCAGCATCGACGGCTGCTGGGGCAGTAGCGGCAGCCGGGGCTGCGGGCTCAGCAGCCAGTGACAGGGCACTGACGGAACACATCAGGGCGAATGCGACAGCACGAATCATGTCCACACTCCTAGTAGGAATAATGCGATTCCTTGAGAACCGCAGGGTAATTAGTTGGTTAAGGCTGTTATTCTAATACAACCTGAACGAGGCGTACTGTGTCTAATTCCCAAACTTTGAAATCTCCTGCAAAAACTGGCGTGAAGGGATTGCCTAAAAAAAAGGCAGCTTCAGCCAAAAGAACTGAAAACTCCATTGGTTCGGCTCCTGTTGCACCTAAAAATCCCGGCCACGCCCATCCTTTTCCCCGCACGGAATTCCTGACAACGGTTGCCCGTTTACGCGATACGCCGGGAGATGCTGTGGCCGAGGTGGCCTTTGTGGGCCGCTCCAATGCCGGTAAGTCATCGGCGATTAACACGCTGGCCGGAAAAACCCGGCTAGCTTATGTGTCCAAGACACCGGGCCGCACCCAGCATCTGAACTACTTTTCAGTGGCGCCTGATCGCTATTTTGTGGATTTGCCGGGCTATGGTTTTGCCAAGGTGCCAGAAGATGTGCGTAAGCAGTGGGATACGCTGCTTGGCCCGTATCTACAGACGCGAGAGCAGCTCAAAGGGCTGGTCGTTATCATGGACAGCCGTCGGCCGCTTACCGAGATGGATTGGCAGATGCTGGAATGGTTTGCGCCGACCGGTCGGCCGGTGCATGTGTTGCTTTCTAAAGCCGATAAATTAAGCCGACAGGAACAGACTAAAACCTTGCGTCAGGTTAAAGCGGATTTAGCGGATCTGGGTTGCCCAGTGAGCGTGCAATTGTTTTCCAGTCTTAAACGATCGGGCGTTGCTGAGGCGGCAACGGTGCTTAAAGGCTGGCTCGGCTTATGCGAAAATTCAGCCAATGACGTAGGAGAAGATGCACCGCCTACGGAATCTCAAGTGGAAGAAAAAGATGCCATCTAATT
>JBDLTI010000069.1:0-8487 GCA_039805865.1 Pseudomonadota bacterium
TTCGTTGTATTTAGCAACGGTTTTTTCAAGGTTAACGATGTGAATCTTGTTACGCGCCCCAAAAATGTAGGGGGCCATACGGGGGTTCCAGAAGCGAGTTTGGTGTCCGAAGTGGACGCCGGCTTCCAGCATTTGACGCATTGTCGACATAACGACTCCTTGCAGGGTTAAACCGCCACAACACCGACTGCGATTTTTCCGGAGAAAAACACCCTGAATTCGGCATTGTGTGTGGATTTGCCCCGAAACGGATGCTTCGGGACGATTTCAGCCTAGCGGCCGGTTTTCATTAAGAAAACTCGCTGATTGTATCAGCAAACAACGCACCGCAGCAAGCTCAAATCACTTTTTGGCTGGCTGTAGCGATGCGTCTCGGTTATGCTTCGCACTAGGATATAAAAACATCTAATTGCATTTCCCTGCCTTGCTTTCACACCTATAAAAAGCCAAAAAATGAGCGTTACGATTAAAAACCCCGAACAAATAAGCGCCATGCGCGTTGCTTGCAAGCTCGCGTCTGAAGTGCTTGATTATATTGCACCTTTTGTTAAACCAGGCGTTACAACGGGTGAGATCGACAAACTCTGTCACGATTACATGGTGAATGTTCAGGGCACGATTCCTGCGCCCCTGAATTATCAGCCGCCGGGCTATACCCCTTATCCCAAATCTATTTGTACGTCTGTGAATCATCAGGTTTGCCATGGCATACCCGGTGACAAACAGTTAAAAAAGGGCGATGTCGTCAATCTTGATATCACCGTCATCAAAGACGGCTGGTATGGCGATACAAGCCGTATGTATAGCGTTGGCGAAGTCTCTACCCTTGCCCAACGTTTGAGTGATGTCACGTATGAGTGCCTGTGGAAAGGGATTGACGTTGTTCGTCCCGGCGCCACCCTTGGCGACATTGGCCATGCCATTCAAACGCACGCCCAGAAAAATGGCTATTCCGTCGTTCGAGAATTCTGCGGGCACGGCATCGGCCAGCACTTCCACGAAGACCCTCAGGTGCTTCACTATGGAAAACCCGGCACCGGTCTAAAACTAGAGGAAGGCATGATTTTTACCATCGAGCCGATGATCAATGCGGGTAAAGCCGACATTAAAGAATTAGCAGACGGCTGGACTATTGTGACCAAGGATCATTCACTCTCTGCACAATGGGAACACACCATTGTGGTGACAGCCGATGGCGTTGAGGTGCTGACACTCTCGGAAGGCGCCCCTCCCCGTCCAAACTTTTAACCGGGTTAAACCATGCCACTTGGTGCGAAGCAAGTGCTGACCGATATTCGCAATACACTGCAACAAGGCCAGAAAGACTTGGCTGCAATGTATCTGGCACAGCCAGACCACAAAGCCTATCTTGCAGGTCGATCAAGACTGGTCGACCAAATGCTGGAGCGTCTCTGGAGTACGGCACAATTACCCAAGTCAGCAGCACTGATCGCCGTCGGGGGCTATGGTCGTGGCGAGCTTTATCCTTATTCAGATATCGATGTGCTGATTGCGCTGGAGAACTCACCCACTCCGGAAGTCGAGGCCGCATTAGAACGACTGATTAGTCAATTCTGGGATATCGGTCTGGCTGTTGGCCATAGCGTTCGAACGATTGACGAATGCATCGTTGCAGCAGAATCGGACATTACCGTTCAGACCGCACTCTATGAATCAAGGCTGATTTGCGGACAAAGCAAACTCCAGAAAATACTGCATCAGCAGATCGAAGCCAGCCTGCTGGCTGATCAGTTTATTGCGGCAAAACTCGCTGAACAGGAAGAACGGCATTTACGTTTTGCATTCAGTGCATTCAGCCTGGAACCAAACTGCAAGGAAAGCCCGGGCGGGCTGCGCGACATTCATAGTCTTAACTGGATAGCACAGGCAGCCGGTTTTGGCGCACACAGTCATGCCTGGCAAGCGCTACAAAAACAGGCACTGATGCAAGGGGATGAACGTGTCGCCCTTGAACGCGCTGCTGGATTTCTGGCTGACGTCCGGATTCGCTTACATTTACTGACGGGACGCGCTGAAGATCGGCTGCTTTTTGACATTCAGGGACAGATCGCCCATCAATTCGGCTTTACAGACATTGCCAACCGACGCGCCAGCGAGCAATTCATGCAGCGCTATTACCGGATTGCCAAACGCGTCACCCAGATCAATACCATTGTTCTCAAATCCATTAGCGAACGTCTTGCTCCGGCCAACAAACAAAAAATCAAACGCCTAAATGATCGCTTCCAGAAGGTCGGGCACAAACTGGACATCGTTAATCCGCTGATATATCAGAGCAACCCTTCTGCCATTCTTGAAACCTTCCTGCTCATGGAAAAACAGGGCGGCGTTCAGGAGATGACCGCACGAACTCTACGCGCCGTTTACGCCGGGCGTCGCATGATTAACCGCGAATTCCGGCAACAACCTGAGAACAAGCAACTATTCATCCAGATCCTGCGTCAGAAAAATGGTGTGCTTCATGCGCTACGCCTAATGAACCAGTTCGATATTCTGGGCAGATATATCCCTGCTTTCGGACAGATCGTCGGGCAAATGCAGCACGACCTCTTTCATGTATTCACGGTTGATCAGCATATTCTTCAGGTAGTCAGAAACATACGACGTTTTGTCCGTGAGGACTTCGCGCACGAAAACCCTTTCTGCCACCGTCTCATGAACGAATTTGAGCGACCCTGGTTGCTCGTTCTTGCTGCCCTATTTCATGATATTGCCAAAGGCCGCGGGGGCGATCACTCCGAATTAGGCATGGTAGATGCCGAGGCATTTTGCCAGTCGCATGGCCTGAGCAAAAAGGATACGGAATTAATCGTATGGCTCGTTAAAGAGCACCTCACCATGTCAGCCGTTGCGCAAAAGGAAGATATTTCAGACCCATCAACAATTGCCGCTTTTTGCAAACGTGTTGGTGATGCCAGGCATCTCACGGCACTTTATCTTCTAACTGTGGCCGATATTCGCGGCACCAGCCCGAAAGTTTGGAACTCATGGAAAGCACGACTCCTGGAAACCCTTTACCGGACGACACTGAACCGTCTTGAGATGCTCCAGGGCGGCGATCCGGATCAACTCGGCGATATGGTTATTCAGCGCAAACGCGATGCCCTCACCCACCTGCGCTTCTTTGCTCTGGGCGATTCAGTGCAAGCGCAATTCTGGAAGCAGCTTGATGACGTCTACTTTCTCCGCCACACGGATGAGGAAATAGCCTGGCATACACGATGCCTTTACTATCGCACCCACGAAAACAAGCCTGTGGTTCGCGCCAGGCCCAACCCAGAAAGTGAAGGGATTCAAGTACTGGTTTACGCGCCGGATCAGCCTGATCTTTTTGTACGGCTTTCGGGATACTTTAGCTCGATTGGCTATTCGATCATGGACGCTAAGATTCACACCACAAAGCATGGCTACGCGCTTGATAGCTTTAATTTGTATGACGCATCAAATCGTGGCATAGATCGAGAAACCTGCGCCATTATCGAGCACGACCTGATTGAAGTGCTTTTGGGTACGATTCAACCAAGGACACCAGGCATGGGCAGAATTTCTCGCCAGGTGCGATCATTCCCAATTGCACCGGATGTCATGCTGGAACCCGATGAAAGTGGGCAACAGTATGTCTTGTCAATTCGTACCGCGGATCGAACTGGTTTGCTCCATGCCATCGCAGAAACCCTAACGCGACACGGTGTCGCGCTGCACACGGCACGTATCTCCACGCTCGGCGAGCGTGCCGAGGATACTTTCCTGATTTCTGGGCGCTCACTGTCTCAAAGCCGAGATCGTTTGTTACTCGAGAACGACCTGTTGGAACTATTGAAAATCTAGACTCTGCTTTACCTATTCAGGCACTTTGCACCCGACTAGCGTTTCAATCAGAAGCCGTACTTTACACATGGCTGTTTCAAGTACGGGACCTAATGCACTAAACTCGATACCATGAACGCTTTCACCAATGCCTGCGGCGTAATTAGCCACGACATTAAGCTGCGCATAGGGAATCCCCAGTTCACGCGCCAATACGGCTTCTGGCATTCCGGTCATACCTACCACATCGGCACCATCACCCGCTAAACGACGGATTTCTGCGGCGGTTTCCAGACGTGGACCTTGAGTGCACGCATAAACACCACCTTCATGGACATTAAAGCCGAGCAGATCTGCAACACCAGAAAGTTTGCTGCGAATCTCTTCGGAGAACGGATGCGTGAAATCAATATGCATGTCGACGCCCGGCTCTGAACCATGAAAGGTCGAAGCACGACCCCAGGTGTAATCAATCATCTGATCAGGAATGACCAGATCGCCAGGGCTTAGCGTTGGGTGTATCGATCCAACGGAGCCCACGGCAACGATGCCGGTGACACCCAGTGAATGCAGCGCATAAATATTAGCGCGATAATTGATGCGATCCGGTTGGATGGTGTGCCCATAACCATGTCTCGCAAGAAACACCATGGGGTGACCACAAATAGTCCCCAGAGTCATTGGACACGAAGGTTCGCCATAGGGCGTTCTTACAAAACGTCGATGCGCACTTTCCAGAATCGGCAAGTGATTAAGGCCACTGCCACCGATAATCGCCAGTAATGGCGGTTTAACTGTTGTATTCATCATGTCTCTTAATCAATGAGCGTGGGCATCAACGGGAATGCGTTCAAGTATTGCTTCACCAAGTACCGGCACCATATTACCCGGCATGGCATGACGTGCCGAAGCAGCCGGGAGGGTCAGCTTTCGAAATTGAACATTAGACAGGTTGATGCTGAAAGGTGCGCTCCCTATGACAGATGCTGCAATTAATTGCATCATGGTTTGCCGCCCCGCATCCTTCATCGACCAAGGCAACACTGTGCGATCAGCCAGGTGAATGGTTCGAATCGAATCAATCTGCCCGGCCAAAGCGACAGCGGCCTGCTGAAACACAAGACGATATTGCATCACTGCATATTGCTCAGGTGTATCTTGTGGCAAAGCCTCTGCAGGCGCTCCAGCCATCCAGAGCACCATCGCCTGTGGTGCAAATTCATTAAGATCTTTAATCAACAACTCGTGAACCTGCCGGATATCTGCCAAACCATAGGTAGCGTCAGGCACAAGCTCACGGGTAGCCTCCAGGCAGTCCATTCGGTTATCCAGGGCAAACAAGGTTTTGCCATGCTTTGCCAAAGCCGCTGTCGAATGTCCAAAACCACAACCAATTTCCAGCACCCGATCTGCACTCACGCGACCGCAAAGCCAGTTATAAGCACCCTGCTTTTCAAGATCTGCAGATTCTGCAGACCAGCGCGCCAACGTATCGGCAAGAGGCTCTTCGAGCGCAGTTTGCTTACGACCAGATGGTTGTTGGTTCATACCGGGCTTGCCGCAAAGATGCCGTTAGCGTTTCGCCATAACCCATCGACATCGAGACCAAAACCATAAACGTAACGATCCGGTGTGTTTAATGCGGGATAGTCAGGTTGGCAAGGCTGCGGGGTCAATTTTTCTTTATGCGTCAGCACAGCAATTTCGACACTACGAGCGCCCTCGCTCTTTAACCATTGGGCAATCTCATGCAAGGTTACACCTTCATCGAGAATGTCGTCCAGCAGCAGCACATCACGACCGATCACCGGTTTTCTTGGACGCACTAACCAGTGAAGCACACCACCGCTGCGCGCTTCATCGTAACGACTGGCATGAACATAATCAAGTTCTAAGGAAAAGTTGAGCCGTGGGAGCAAATGACCCGCATACACCACAGCACCCGTCATGACACAAAGCACGAGCGGACAAGTCTCCGCATAACGCGCATTCAACAAGCACGCCTGTTTGTCGATAAGCCCATCAATTGCCGAACGGTCATAAAGACATTCCGCAACCAATGGATCATGAGTCATCTTACAAACCTGATAAATTACTTAATCGATTCGAGGTACTGGCTAAACTCTGCCCCTACTTCCGGGTGACGCTGGCCCAAGGCAACTGTGGCCTTGAGATAACCCAGTTTGGAACCACAGTCGTAGCGAACTCCATCATAACGATACGCCAGCACCTGCTCTTCTCCGAGCAAGCTGGCAATACCATCCGTCAGCTGAATTTCACCGCCTGCACCGGGTTTGATGTTTTCAAGATGATGGAAGATGCGCCCGGACAAGATATAACGGCCAACGACTGCCAGCGTTGATGGCGCAGTGGCCGGATCCGGTTTTTCGACAATGGCATTGACCTGTTCCAGCCGATCCGACACCGTACGGGCATCTACAATGCCGTAGCTCTTGGTGTCTGCTCTGGGCACATCCTGTACACCCAGCACAGAACAACGATAGTAATCGTAACAATCAACCATCTGTTTCATCACAGGCGTTGAGCCATCGAGGAGATCGTCAGCCAGTAGCACCGCAAAAGGCTCATCACCGATCACCGGTTTGGCGCAAAGCACTGCGTGCCCAAGCCCAAGAGGCTCTGCCTGGCGGATATAGATACAGTTAACGTGCTTGGGCAGAATATTCTGAACGATATCGAGCAGTGCCTGCTTATTCTTCTGAGCCAGCTCACTTTCCAGCTCGTAAGCCTTGTCGAAATGATCTTCAATGGCGCGTTTGCTGCGCCCCGTTACAAAAACCATTTCGGTAATACCCGCTGCAACCGCCTCTTCAACGGCATATTGGATCAGCGGCTTATCCACGACTGTGAGCATTTCTTTCGGGCTCGCCTTCGTTGCGGGCAGGAAACGCGTACCCAAACCGGCCACCGGAAAAACAGCTTTGCGAACCTTTTTCATCGAACACTCCGTATCAACTGCATTGATAGTTTTCATGATTGTAAACGTTTCAGGAATTCAGCTTCATCCAGAACAGGGATACCGAGGCTTTGCGCCTTGTCCAGCTTTGAACCCGCAGCCTCACCGGCAACCACCCAGTAGGTCTTGGCAGACACCGAACCAGAGACTTTCCCACCCGCGGCTTCAATGAGCGCTTTGGCTTCATCACGGCTCAGGTTTGGCAAGGTACCCGTCAAAACAATGGTTTTACCCACCAGCGGCCCTTCGGCAAGCTGCACGGGAATATCCTGCCAATGGACGCCCGCCGCCTGCATACGTGCCAGCACTTCACGGTTATGCGCTTCAGCAAAAAACGCGACAATGGAATCCGCAACAACGGGGCCTACATCGGGCACCGACATCAATGTGGGGATATCAGCTTGAACAAGCGCATCCATAGAACCGAAATAACGCGCAAGATCTTTGGCCGTCTGTTCGCCGACATTGCGGATACCCAGCGCATAAATCAATCGATCCAGACGGGCATGACAACTTTGCTGGATAGCCGCCACCAGATTTTCGGCGGATTTTTCGGCAAAACGATCTAGTGACACCAGTTGTGGCACGGTTAAGGTATAGAGATCTGCGGGGGAATGAACCAGGCCAGCCTCAACTAGCTGATCCACAATTTTCTCACCCAACCCTTCGATATCCATAGCGCGACGGGATGCAAAATGCCGCAGTGCCTGCTTACGTTGGGCAGGACAGACCAGACCACCCGTGCAGCGAGCAACGGCTTCATCAGGCGGTAGCTCAATATGGGAGCCACACTCCGGACAAATCGCCGGACAAACCATGAGCGAGTGAAGCGGTTTGCCATCGGCAGCCAGCGGACGTCGATCAGGCAAACTGGAGACGATTTCAGGAATCACATCGCCAGCCCGTCTTACAACTACCGTATCACCAACACGGATGTCTTTACGTGCCATCTCGATAAAGTTATGCAGTGTGGCATTGGTGACAGTTACACCGCCAACAAATACCGGCTCCAGCCGGGCAACCGGGGTCACCGCACCGGTGCGGCCAATTTGTACATCAATCCCTTCAACGCGTGACAGTACTTCCTCGGCAGGAAACTTGTGGGCAATCACAAACCTTGGGGCACGCGAAACAAAGCCCAAGCGGCTCTGTAATTCACGACGGTCTACTTTATAGACCACGCCATCAATGTCATAGGGCAAAGCGGGTCGTTGCAAAGCCATCTGCTCGTAATAGCCCACAAGACCCGTGGCGCCCTCAACAACCGCCCGCGATTCAGCGACCCGAAAACCGAGGCTAGAAAGCCAGGTGAGCACACCAGATTGCGTATCGGGAGCCTCAGAAACACCATCCGCATCACCAATACCATAGGCAAAAAACGTTAACGGACGCTGGGCCGTAATCGCTGAATCAAGCTGCCGCAAACTGCCTGCCGCTGCATTACGCGGATTGGCAAATAATTTTTCACCTGCCGCTTCCTGGGCAGCATTCAATCGGGAGAAGTCTGCCCGACGGATCAGCACCTCACCCCGAACTTCGAAACGGCCCTGAGGTACGGGTTGTTGCTTGAGTTGTAGCGGAATACTACGGATCGTCCTTAAATTAAGGGTGACATTCTCACCGGTTGTGCCATCACCGCGCGTTGCGCCTTGTTTGAACATGCCGTCTTCATAGACTAATGA
>JBDLTI010000070.1:0-8150 GCA_039805865.1 Pseudomonadota bacterium
ACACTGGTCAAAAAGGTTCGTGCCAATCGTCCAGGCGCCCTGCTCCTTGATGGTGGCGACACCTGGCAAGGTTCCGGTACGGCGTTGTGGACTGATGCCCAAGACATGGTCGATGCTGCCAAGCTACTTGGCGTAGACATCATGACACTGCATTGGGAATGTACCTACGGCGCAGACCGCGTCCTGGAAATTTCCAACAAGGATTTCGCCGGCCACATTGATATTGTGGCCCAGAATATTAAAACGGCTGACTTCGGGGACCAGGTATTCAAGCCTTACGTCATCCGCGAAGTTAATGGCACCAAGGTTGCCGTTATCGGCCAGGCTTTCCCGTATACCCCTATCGCCAACCCACGTTACTTTGTGCCTGACTGGACCTTCGGTATCCAGGAAGAAAACATGCAGAAGATGGTTGACGAAGCCCGCGGCAAGGGTGCTAAAGTGGTAGTGGTCGTTTCGCACAACGGCATGGACGTTGACCTCAAAATGGCTTCGCGTGTGCGCGGCATTGATGCGATCTTCGGCGGCCATACCCACGATGGCGTGCCAAAACCTACCCTGGTCGACAACCCTGGCGGCAAAACACTCGTCATGAACGCCGGTTCGAACGGCAAATATCTGGGTGTGCTGGATCTGGATGTTCGCGATGGTCGCATTGCCGATTACCGCTACCGCCTGATGCCGGTCTTCTCGAACCTGCTACCTGCTGACCCAGCTATGGATCAGATGATCAAGAAGATTCGTGCACCGTATATCCAGAAACTCGATGAGAAGCTGGCCGTATCCGAAGGCCTGCTCTATCGTCGCGGCAATTTCAATGGCAGCTTCGACCAGCTGATTCTGAACGCACTCATGCAGGAAAAGAATGCAGAGATGGCGTTTTCGCCAGGCTTCCGCTGGGGCACCACTGTGCTGCCAGGCGAATCCATCACGATGGAACATGTCCTGGATCAAACCGCGATTACCTACCCCTACGTTACCGTCACCAACATGACAGGTGCACAGATCAAGGAAATCATGGAAGACGTCTGTGACAACTTGTTCAACCCGGACCCCTACTATCAGCAAGGCGGCGACATGGTTCGCGTTGGTGGTATGCACTATACGTGTGACCCATCGGCCAAGGCAGGACAGCGCATCACTAACATGCGACTCAACGGCAAGCTGATCGATGCTAGCAAGAAATACAAGGTTGCCGGTTGGGCGCCCGTTGCAGAAGAGTCTCGCGGCATGGCCGGCGAACCGATCTGGGACGTTGTGGCCAAAAACCTACGCAGTAAGAAAAATATCAAACCAGTCCAGATCAACCAGCCGACACTAAAAAATGTATCGGGCAACCCTGGTATCGAGGCTTATAATAAGGTTTGATTATTTAAGGACACATCATGCAAAGCACCTTTTTCCGGTTCAAATCATTAGCCATTGGTCTGGTGCTTTCTGCAAGCACTATGGTTGCTATGGCTGCGGACAAGGTGGTTTACCATGTAGATGACACGTCAACCCAGGCTACGCGAACGCTGCGTAGCCTGCGCAACCACCTGGACGTAGCACCAAAAACTAAAATTACGGTCGTTGCCCTGGGTGATGGCGTGGAATTCCTGATTGATGGCGCACGTGACGACAAGAACAATCTGGAATACGCTTCGCTGGTCTCTGACCTAAAAACTCGTGGCGTCGATTTTGAAGTCTGCGAGCTGACGATCGAGAAGAAAAACATCGATAAATCGAAGTTCGTTCTTGAAGCCACATTTACTAAATCAGGTGTGGTTCGTATTACCGAACTTCAGAACCAGAAGCATTTCGCCTATATCAAACCATGAATTTTGAAGCACTGATTACCCAGTTCGGGGAAGAGCACCTCCTCCTACTGGGCGGCCTGGTTATTGGCATAATATTTGGCGCAGCAGCACAACAATCCCGGTTTTGTCTTCGTGCAGCGACCATGGAAGTGGCGCATGGTAAGCCGGCTGACCGTATGGCCATCTGGCTAGTGACCTTTGCTATTGCCCTAATCGCTACACAACTCCTCATCATTAGTGGCTTGTTTGACACCAATGGGCTGCGACAGTTCAGCAACCGTGGTTCGCTATCCGGGGCCATCATCGGTGGCCTGATCTTTGGTGTTGGTATGGCCCTGAGCCGAGCCTGCTCGGGTCGTATGCTTGTACTAACCGGTGGTGGGAATCTACGCGCCCTACTCACCGGTCTGGTCTTCGCCGTTGCTGCCCAGGCGTCCCTTGAAGGGATTTTGGCACCATTGCGTACGGAAATTGGCAGCTGGTGGACCATTGACGGTCCTTCCCGCAACCTGATTGGTGTCACCGGTATCGGTAACTGGGGTGCACTCGCTTTCAGCGTTACCTGGCTTTTGCTAGGTGCCTATATGGTACGTAAACATGCTGTCAGCGCCTATACAGTGATACTGGGATGCGTTGTTGGTCTGATGATTGCAGCCGCCTGGTGGTTCAACTTCGGTGTATCAGCGAACGCATTCGAAGTGGTCGTTCCTGTTCATTCACTGAGTTTCGCCTCACCGACTTCGGACACGCTGATGTTTTTTCTGTCGCCTCCCGGCGGCGCACTCAGCTTTGACCTCGGTCTTATTCCCGGTGTTTTGATAGGCTCTTTCGGTGCTGCCCTACTGAGCCGTAGCTTCAAGCTCGAGGGATTTCACGATCACCACACCATGATCCGCTACATGATCGGTGGCTGTTTTATGGGTTTCGGTGCCATTCTGGCGGGTGGATGCGCCATTGGTGCCGGTGTTTCGGGCGCTTCGGTTTTTGCTGTTACCGCATGGCTGACCCTGTGGTCGATCTGGCTGGGTGCTGTCATCACTGATATTGTTGTTGATCGCTGGTTATTTAAAAAACAACCGGGTTAAAAAGGAAGCGTCATGGAAAAGCCAACACCGCTATCACGTCGCACCTTCATTCTGGGCATGCTGACGACTGGTTATGCGTTGGCTGCATCGCCAGTGACAGACAACATCATCCGTACAGATACGGTTGGGCTAACTGCCGGTCCGATCGAAATTCCTACGGCTACCGGCAAGATCCCTGGTTACTATGCGCGTCCAGCCAAAGCGGCCGCAGGAAAGTGCCCGGTGGTGCTTGTTATTCACGAAGCTTTTGGCGTACACGAGCACATTCAGGACATCTGCCGTCGCTATGCTAAAGCAGGCTACCTGGCGATAGCTCCGGAGTTATTTGTGCGTCAGGGCGATGTGACGAAGCACACGGAAGTCGTTACGATTTTTAATGAAGTCATATCCAAGGTGCCGGACGATCAAGTCAATAGCGATCTGGATGCCACCTTGGCCTACGCCCGAAAAAATCTGCAAGGGCACAAATCGCTGGCAGGTGCTGTGGGTTACTGCTGGGGGGGTCGTGCTGTCTGGGAATACGCCTATCACAACCCAAAATTAACGGCAGGCCTCGCCTACTACGGCCGTGTCGAAGGCATGGTCTCGGATGAGCGCCCGCTGGATCCGATCGACTTTGGCTCGGAACTCAAAGTTCCTGTGCTCGGCTTATACGCAGAAAAAGACACGAGCATCAGTCTGGAGTCCGTTGCCCGGATGCAAGTCGAACTCAAAAAATCCGGTAGTGGCTCAGAAATTGTTGTGCTGCCGGGCGTTGGCCATGCCTTTAACTCCGACTACCGCGCCAGCTACAACAAAGCCGCCGCAGAAAAAGCCTGGGAACTGGGTATCGCCTGGCTCCGCAAATATCGCATGCCGGGTGTCTGATAAAACCTGGACAGCACATCAAACACCATGATCCTCGACGCCAACGGCCGTTCCTTCCAGTATCTGCGCCTGTCCATTACGGATGTGTGCAACTACCGGTGTAGCTATTGCCTACCGAACGGCTACGTGGAAGAAGCGCCCCGCCGCTTTCTGGATATCAACGAAATCCGCCATCTGGTCACTGGTTTTGCAGAGCTAGGGTTGTGGAAAGTACGCCTTACTGGGGGGGAGCCAACAGTTCGTAAGGACTTTGCTCAGATCGCCGCTGCGGTTTCAGCGATTCCCGGCATCCGAAAGGTTGCCACAACGACCAATGGTTATCAGCTGGCCAAGCATGCCCAACTCTGGCGCGATGCTGGTATCAGCGCCATCAACATCAGCATTGACTCGCTAGACCCAGCTAATTTCCAACGCATCACAGGCATGGATCATCTGCCGCAGGTGCTTAAAGGGCTGGATGCAGCAGAGGCCGCCGGTTTTGAAGATATCAAGATCAACACCGTCTTACTTAAAGACTTGAATCACCACGAGCTGGATGACTTCCTGGCCTTCGTAAAAAACCGTCGTATTTCATTACGTTTCATCGAGCTAATGGAAACCGGAGATAATCGCGCGTATTTCGAGAAACATCACTTGTGCGCGAGCCATATTAGCGAAGCACTCAAGTTACGCGGCTGGCAACCTATCGCGCGTGCTATTGCTGCCGGTCCGGCCCAGGAGTTCAACCACCCGGACTATGTAGGAAAAATCGGTCTCATTGCCCCCTACGCAAAAGACTTCTGCCAGACCTGCAATCGATTACGCGTAACCGCACGTGGTGACTTACGTCTTTGCCTCTTCGGTGATGGCGGTCATAATCTACGGCATCTGCTCCAATCAGGAGATCAGAAATCTGAATTGCAGCATGCAGTCACTTCGCTACTCCAACAAAAAGCATCAACCCACCTTTTGCATTTTCATCAATCCGGCGCCACTAAGAATCTGTCTGCGCTGGGCGGCTAAGCCCTATGATCCAAACCTTCTCTATGATTGATGTTGGTGGCAAACAGCCTACCAACCGTATTGCTGTGGCCACGGGACTCATCCACGTTGGCGCTTCGGCATTTGCCCTGATCCGTGACCGCCAACTGCCTAAAGGCGATGTCCTTATGCTTGCAGAAGTTGCCGGTATCCAGGGAGCCAAAAACGCCAGTCAGCTGATGCCGCTCTGCCACCCTATGGGTTTGGATCATGTTCGTGTCACTACCGAACTGGACGAAGCAGCGGCGACCGTTCGTGTTTACTGCACAGCCCGCACCTGCGCCAAGACCGGTGTTGAAATGGAAGCCCTGGCGGGCGTTAATGCGGCACTACTCACAGTCTGGGATCTCACCAAAATGGTAGAACCGGATCTCTGCATCTCCGACATCCGGCTGCTGGCTAAAGTCGGCGGCAAATCCGGTTGCTGGCTTAATCCTGAAGCAGCTCTAATTCCGAGCTGGGTGATTGATCTGGTGAAGCCCGCCGTCAAACCTTTACTCGTCGGCATTCAGACCGAAGTGATTGTGCTGAGTGATCGTGCATCGAGCGGGGTCTATGAAGACAAATCCGGTCCTATAGCCCGAGACTTGCTGATGGCGCTGGGTGCGGATGTACACGCTGTGTCAGTCATACCCGACGAACCCGCAGAACTTCAAGCAAAAATCAAAGCAATCAAGGCGACGGGTAAAACTCGCCTCATCATTACCTCTGGCGGCACAGGTGTTTCTGGCCGCGATAGCACCCCGGAAGCGGTCGCAGCAATCGCCGATAAGCTCATTCCTGGTATCGGAGAATTGCTGCGAGCTTCTGGCGCAGCATTCACGCCGTTAAGCTGGAGCAGTCGCTCTATCGGTGCCACGTTGGGCAACGTTCTTGTTGTCACCCTGCCCGGCAGCCCCAAAGCGGTTAAAGAGGGTCTGGATGTTTTAGGCCCACTCATGAAACACCTGTTAACCATCATTCAGGATATCCGCTAATGATTGCTTATCTTGATGCGCTGAAGATCATTCAGAATGCAGCAACAACCCCTGTTGCTGCGCGCGTTAAAACATCAGATGCCTTGAATCAAGTGCTGGCTGAAGATTTTAAAGCACCATTTGCACTCCCCCGCTTCGATAACTCCAGCATGGATGGCTTTGCACTCCGTGCAGAAGACACGCTCACTGCGAGTGCTGAAGCACCTTTGACACTTCCCGTGCTTCGGGCACAGGCTGCTGGCGATGCCGCAGGGTGTAATCAGCCCGGCCAGACCATTGAGATCATGACCGGCGCCGCCATGCCACAGCAGGCCGATGCAGTGATTCCGATCGAGAACGTCACTACCCATTGTGATTCGCAGGGCCATGTCACGCACATCACGCTGACCAGCCCCATCCCACTGCACGACAATGTTCGATTTGCAGGAGAAGACTTTACTGCTGGCCAGCATCTAATCTGTGCCGGCACCCGTATCACCCCCGCCCATATCGCCATTCTTTATGGAACGGGTACTACCCATATCGATGTAGTGTCACCACCTTCGGTGAGCATTTTTACGACAGGCAAAGAAGTTTCAGACGATTACGATCAGCCATTAGGCCCATCTCAAATCTATAACTCGAACACGCCCTATCTGATTGCTGAATTACAGACGATTGGCATTCCGGCCATTTGTGCCGGACACATCGGTGACGACGAAGATAAATTCCGCGCCATGTTAGCTGCACAGAAGGATGCACGAATTCTTGTTAGCTCCGGTGCTGTCTCCAAAGGCAAGTGGGACTTTATTCCTGCGGTGCTTGAAGAAATGGGCGCTGAAATTCTCTTCCACCGCGTGGCGATCAAGCCCGGGAAACCTGTTTTGTTTGCCCGCTTTCCGGATGGCCGTTACTTCTTCGGGTTACCTGGCAATCCCATTTCAGCCGCAATCGGTCTACGCTGCTTCATGATGCCCTTGCTACGCCGACTACTGGGTCTGGCTGATGAAGTTCCCACTTTTGCACGACTGACAACGTCTTACACCAAGAAGGGCCCGCTGCGGCTATTCCTCAAAGCTAAAACGCAAGTAACTGCCGAGGGAACCGCTGAGATTGAACTACTCGCCGGACAAGAGTCATTCAAGATTGCCCCACTACTCCATACCAATGCGTGGGCCATTCTCGATGAAACCGCAACAACCTATCCTGCTGGCCAGCCCATCATGTTTTATTCAACGCAGCTGCTCGGCTAAACCCTACCGACGACCATGCGCTACGCCCGGCAACGCATACTCCCTGAAATCGGTGACGCCGGTCAGGCCGCATTATCTGCTGCACGCATTCTCGTTATTGGCGCTGGTGGACTCGGCTCACCGGCGCTTCTTTACTTAACGGCCGCTGGTGTTGGGCTCAAAGAAGCCGGCGGATGCATTGGCATTATCGATGATGACAACGTTGATCTGAGCAATCTGCAACGTCAGATCCTATTTACCGAATCTGATGAAGGCAATGCAAAAAGTCTGGTTGCCGCAGCCCGCTTACAGTTACTCAACAGCGACACGGAATTAAAGGTATTTCAGACAAGACTGTCGAATGAGAATGCACTAGATATCTTTAGCGATTTCGACATCGTCATTGACGGGTCTGACAACTTCGACACCAAATACCTCATCAACGATGCCGCTGTTCGGGTGGGTATACCCGTTGTCTACGGATCCATTCTCGGTTTCGAAGGCCAGGCGGCTGTTTTCTGGGGCAAAGAAGGCCCCTGCTACCGTTGTCTTTACCCAGAACAACCTGAGTCACATGTGCCCAACTGTGCCGAAGCAGGTACGCTAGGTGGCGTTGCCGGAATGATAGGCACCATCCAGGCTGTTGAGGCCTGCAAACTTGCCATTGGGAAAACTCACTGTCAGGCTCACGGGCTAGAGCCGCTCATCGGTAAACTCTTTATCACCGATGCACACCACTGGGATACAAGAACACTCGACGTCAGCAAACGCACAGATTGCCCCGTCTGCAGCCGCCCGCCTGAGCAGATAACCTTACCGCAAGCCAAGCCGCAACAATGCGCATCCTTAGCTGCTGCCATGAACCTCAATGACCTTCAGGGTCTCTTTGAGTCAGGTATACCATTTACACTCGTTGATGTACGTGAACCCCATGAATGGGAAAGCGGCCACATTGAAGGCGCTCTGCATATCCCGTTGGGCAAACTTCTAGTCGCTCCGGAAGTACTAGATACGCTAAACCGTCTGGAACCCATCGTTGTCTACTGCCAGCATGGCATGCGGAGCGCCCGTGCAGTGGCCTATCTGCGTCAACATGACTACGATGCTTTCAATCTTGTGGTTGATTGGTCACGAATCAATGACTTTTGACATCGCGCTCCTAGCTGGAGCGTTTCTGGTCGTTGCGGTTCT
>JBDLTI010000071.1:0-7705 GCA_039805865.1 Pseudomonadota bacterium
CCACTGAATTTCGTCAGCGCGCTTGAAGGTGTTATTGATGCGTCGAACCATGGTTGGCACCGAATCGTAAGCGTACAGCGACTGATCCGGGTACATCGTTTCCGAGGTGTTACCGTCGGCAGCAACTTGCCAGCCCGACAGGTAAACGGCTTCCAGGCCAGCCTTAGCCTGTTGCATGGCTTGACCGGCAGTGATGGCGCCGAATGCATTAACGTAGCCCTTCTTGGCGCCACCGTTGACTTTGTCCCACAGAACCTTGGCGCCGCGTTGGGCCAGGGTGTATTCAGGCTGCAGGGAGCCACGCAGACGCACAACGTCAGCTGCGGTGTAGCCGCGCTTGACGCCATTCCAGCGGGGGTTTTCTGCCCAGTCTTTTTCCAGGGCGGCGATTTGTTGTTCGCGAGTTGCCATGCTGATTCCTTTAGGGAGAGAGATTGCGAAAAGTACGTTAACAAGCGGCCAGATGTTGTGGCAGTCACTTGTTATGCATGCGGTGACTATATACGCGTTTTGCTGCAAGCGCAACAACTCTTATATAAGACACAAGATATGGGCATTGCTATTTAAAACAATGGGTTGGGAGCGATGTTTTTGGTTGTTTTCGAGGTTTGTCTGCGTTGCAGCATGAAAAAAACCGGCCCTGGGGCCGGTTTTTAGGGGGCGTTGGGCGTTTAGATCAGCGGCTTTGTCGAAACAATGACGCCATCTTCATCTGCGCAGAGCCATTCACCGGGCTTGAGCGTCACACCACCGAAGGTGACGTTCACGTTTTTTTCGCCGACGTTTTTCTTAACTGTTTTTAGCGGGTGGGTATTCAAGGCGCGTACACCGAGTGGCAACGTGTTAATGACGGCGCTGTCACGAATGCAACCATAGACCACCACGCCTTCCCAGCCGTTTTTAACAGCCATCTCTGCCAGCTGGTCACCCAGTAACGCGCAACGCAGACTGCCGCCGCCGTCAATGACCAGTACTTTGCCTGTGCCTGGTTCCCCGAGAACCGCGCGAACCAGGGAATTGTCTTCAAAAAGTTTAAGCGTCACAATTTCGCCGGCGAACGATGGTTTGCTACCAAAGCGCTGGAACATAGGCGCTATCACACGCAACTGTTCTTGCTGAATGAGCGCCTCGTTGTTATCAAGTAGGTCTGTAGTTAAGAGTGACGTCATAGGGTGTTGTTGGTTATGCGGGAACAGAGGTGTGATCGGGTGAGTCCATGTTCTCAGCGTTGGTGAACTGTAGTTGCACCTGATCATTCTGGTCAATATCTACAGTGACATGGCCACCATGCGCTAATTTGCCGAACAGCAATTCGTCGGCTAGCGCTGAACGGATGGTGTCCTGAATCAGCCGCGCCATCGGGCGTGCACCCATGAGTGGATCAAATCCGTTTTCCGCCAGATAGGATTTAAGCGCTTCGGTGAAAGTGACTTCGACCTTTTTCTCGTGCAGTTGTTCTTCGAGCTGCATCAGGAATTTGTCGACGACACGCAGGATGACTTCCAGATCCAGAGGTTTGAACGAGATTGTGGCATCGAGCCGATTGCGGAACTCCGGCGTAAAGACGCGTTTGATTTCTTCCATTTCATCACCGACTTGTTTCTTGGCCGTGAAGCCCATGACCGATTTGTTCAGAGTTTCCTGGCCGGCGTTGGTGGTGAGAATGATGACAACGTTGCGGAAGTCCGCTTTGCGCCCGTTGTTGTCTGTTAGCGTACCGTGATCCATCACCTGGAGTAGCACGTTATAGATGTCCTGGTGTGCTTTTTCGATTTCATCCAGCAGCAGCACGCAATAGGGTTTTTTATTGATGGCTTCGGTGAGTAGCCCCCCTTGTTCGAAACCAACATAACCCGGTGGCGCGCCAATTAAGCGCGAAACCGCATGGCGTTCCATGTACTCGGACATATCGAAACGCAGAAGTTCGATGCCAAGGCAGTAAGCCAGCTGTTTAGCCACTTCGGTTTTGCCAACACCGGTGGGGCCAGAGAAGAGGAAGGCACCAATCGGTTTACCGGGATTGCCAAGGCCAGAGCGAGACATCTTGATAGCCCGTGTCAGTGCGTCAATGGCCTTGTCCTGTCCGAACACAACCGCCTTCAGATCCCGATCCAGATTCTTGAGTACGCGCTTGTCATCATTGGAAACATGAGAAGGCGGTATGCGGGCAATGCGCGCCACAATTTCTTCAATCTCATGCTTGCCGACGACCTTCTTCTGTTTGCTCTTGGGCAGAATGCGCTGTGCGGCACCGGCTTCATCGATGACGTCGATCGCTTTGTCGGGCAGATGTCGATCCGTAATATGACGTGCCGCAAGCTCTGCTGCAGTGGTTAACGCAGAAGCGGTGTACTTAATGCTGTGGTGAGCCTCAAAACGCGATTTCAAACCCTTGAGAATTTCAATGGTTTCGGTAACAGAGGGTTCATTCACATCGACCTTCTGGAATCGGCGTGAAAGCGCTGAATCCTTTTCAAAGATGCCGCGGTATTCGACAAAAGTCGTCGCCCCGATACAGCGTAGTTGGCCATTAGCCAGTGCGGGTTTTAGTAAATTCGATGCGTCGAGTGTGCCGCCCGATGCAGAGCCGGCACCTATTAAGGTATGAATTTCGTCGATGAAGAGAACGGCATCAGGATTATTCTTAAGTGCCTTCAGCACCCCTTTGAGACGTTGTTCAAAGTCACCGCGATATTTAGTGCCTGCGAGAAGCGCACCCATGTCTAGTGAGTAAACGATCGCGTTTGCCAGTACATCAGGCACATCTTTATCAACGATTCGGCGGGCGAGGCCTTCTGCTATGGCCGTTTTGCCAACACCGGCTTCGCCAACCAGTAGGGGATTGTTTTTCCGGCGCCGGCAAAGGATCTGAACAACGCGCTCCAGTTCGCGCTCGCGACCGATGAGCGGATCAATCTTGCCCTCATTGGCAAGGATGTTCAGATTAACCGTGTATTGCTCTAGCGGGCCGTTTTGCGCTTTATCGGTAGTTTCGGCATCGCCATCTTCACCTTGTGGTTTGGCGCTCTCTCTTGGCACTTTGGAAATGCCGTGAGAAATGTAATTAACGAGGTCCAGGCGGGAAATGTTCTGCTTTTGCAGGTAATACACGGCGTGCGAATCTTTTTCACCAAAAATGGCGACGAGTACGTTGGCGCCGGTAACTTCCTTTTTGCCGGAAGACTGTACATGCAGAATGGCACGCTGAATAACGCGCTGGAACCCTAGGGTCGGTTGGGTTTCTGCCTCCGCATCTTCTGTAACCACTGGTGTGTGATCTTCGGTAAAGCGCGTCAGTTCATGCCGAAGTGCTTCTAGCTGTGCACCGCAGGCGCGCAATGCTTCGGATGCCGATGGGTTATCGATTAGCGCGAGCAAGAGGTGCTCGACAGTGATGAACTCATGCCGCTTCTGTCGGGCTTCTACAAAGGCCGTGTGCAGGCTGACTTCAAGTTCCTGGGCAATCATGGGGCTTCCTCCATTACGCAGGCCAGAGGGTGTTGGTGCTCTCTGGCCAGATTAACGACCTGTTCAACTTTGCTTGCTGCAATGTCACGGGTATAGATACCGCAGATGCCACGTCCTTCAGTGTGTACCGCCATCATGACACGTGTTGCACGATCTTCATCCATCCTGAATATGGATTCAAGAACGTAAACCACGAAATCCATAGGCGTGAAGTCGTCGTTGAGAAGTAGCACCTGGTAAAGCGGGGGGGGACGAAGATCCAGCGCTTCTCTTTCCAGGAGTGCTGTTCCTTCTTGTGTCTGTCGTTGGTCGGGCATGCAGACAATTTAAGGGGTGAATGACAAATCTTCAATGGGTTTGGTGTAAAACACCTACCTGACCGACCAGTTCACTCTGCGGTGCAGCATAAAAAAATGTAAAAAAGTGTTGACGATGTGTAAAACATCGCGTACAAAAGCTCAATACCGGGATTCCGGTACAGGGAGGAGTGTGGGCGCACCCGGTGTGCTACGTTCTGAAATAGTTTAAAGAGGTCAGTACGACCGGAAGGAAGCAGTAAAATGGCACTAGGTACCGTCAAGTGGTTCAATGACGCAAAGGGTTTTGGTTTCATCACGCCGGATGGCGGCGGTGAAGATCTGTTCGCCCATTTCTCCGCAATTACCATGAATGGTTTTAAGACCCTGAAAGAAGGCGAACGCGTTTCTTTCGACGTGGTCGATGGCCCTAAGGGTAAGCAAGCCGCTAACATCGGCCGCGCTTAATGCGGATGTGGGCTGTGTCCTTGTGACATAAGCCCCATCAGGAAAAGGCCCGCCGCAAGGCGGGCTTTTTCTTTGTTGGGTATCATGTGTCTATGCGTGTAATAAAGAGAACGTTTTCACTTGTGTTGGCATTAGCCGTGGCCAGCACGTCCGTGCAGAGCTTTGCTGCGGCAAGTGAGTTGCCAGAACTGGGTGATGCGGCGCACGAAGTGTTGCCGCCACAGTTGCAGCGCAAATTAGGCACCGAGTTTTACAACGAAATACGTTTGCGTGAACCAAGCTACATCGATGATCCGGAGATAGCCGGTTACGTCAATCGCGTCGGCCGCAGGTTGGTCTCTGCCAGCGCAGACCCGAATGGACGATTTACCTTTTTTGTTTTGCGTGATCGCCAGATCAATGCGTTTGCAACGTTTGGCGGTTATGTCGGTGTCAATACGGGTTTGTTGCTGGCGGCCCGCACTGAATCCGAGTTCGCCGGCGTGTTGGCACACGAGGTATCCCATGTGATTCAGCAGCACCTGGCGCGAGGGATCATGGCTGCTCAGAATCAGACCATGTCTTCGTTGGCCAGTCTGGCCTTGCTCATCTTGGCGGCACGGGCAGGTGGCAATACGGGCCAGATGGCGCAAGGTGCCGGGCAGGCAATCCAGGCAGCCAATATTCAGACCCAGCTGGGTTATTCGCGTGATTTTGAACGTGAGGCAGATCGAGTTGGTTATACAACGCTGACAAAAGCCGGTTACGACCCCAAGGGCATGGCCGACTTCTTTGAACGGCTGCAAAAATCGACGGCTATTTATGAGAACAATGCGCCGGTTTATTTAAGAACACACCCGCTGACCACGGAACGTATTTCGGATATGCAGGGACGTGCACATAATGCGCCCTATAAGCAGGTAAGAGATAGCCTCGAGTTTTACCTCGTGCGCGCTAAGTTACGTGTTCTGGAGTTCGCACCGCAAGATGCGCTGGCTGAGTTTGAATCGCAGTTGAAAGAGCGTCGTTTTGCACATGAATCTGCCGTTTGGTACGGCATCTCCCGGGCGCAAATGCGTCAGGGAAGGTTTCCTGATGCCGAGAAATCGCTGTTGCAAGCAAGAAAACTGGCACCAGCAAATCCGATGTTTGATACGTTGGCGGCTGAAATCAAATTGTCTGAAAAGGATTTGGCTGGGGCAACGAACATCTATCGCGACGCCTATAAGCGTTACCCAACGGATGAAGCAGTGGTGCTCGGGTTAGTGAATGTGTTGCAATTACAAGGCCAGAATGAGGCGGCGATCCAGATCTTGGATGCCCGTTTGCGTAGTCATGGCAATGATCCTAAATTGTATTTGCTGCAGGCTCAGTCGTATGCTGCAGTGGGTAAGTCGGTACAGTCGCGACGTGCCTCTGCAGAAGCCTATGCGTTAAACGGACAGACCCAGGCGGCAGTAGAGCAACTGGAACTGGCGCAACGCGAAGCCAAGCAGTTTCAGGATCAATCGATGATTGATTCGCGTTTGCGTACGTTGCGCGCGCAGCTCATGGAAGAGCGTAAAAATGCCAATAAGTCGCCGTTTTGATTTGCGTGTCTTTTAAGTAAACCATGACCACATTAACCCCGTACGTGCCGGATCGTAAGCTTGATGTCTCTGGCTTAAAATGCCCGATGCCTATTTTGCGCACTAAAAAAGCGCTGGCAGAAATGGCCAGTGGTGAAGTGCTGGAAATTTGCGCAACAGATCCGGCAACAAAAGATGACTTTGCCGCATTCGCGAGGCAGACCGGGCATCAACTCTTAGAACAGTTGGAAACCGACGCTTCTCTGATCTTTTATTTGAAACGTAAATAAGTGTGCAGCGCTTAAGCAAGCCCGCTATTCTTTTTCGCGATGGCACGGCAGATGTCGCTGAGGCGAAGAGTTTGCTCTGTACCTCTGTCCAATCTATCTGGACAGTTTCTGACAAAGCAACTCTGGATAAGGCTTTAGCGGCGGCTGATGTTGCGCGGGCGAAAGGTGAGCAGGTTGTATTTGCGTTGGATTATGAAATGGGTGCTTTGCTGGAGGCTACCGTTGAAAATCGTTATGCAGGGGATGAAACTAAGCAGCCACCAATAGGCTATATCTGGGTCTTTAATGAAGCGGCATGGTTGACACAGGCACAGGCAGATGCGTGGTTGTTAGCACGTGCGGCTGATCTGCCTGCCGGATGCGTGCGTGGCTGTGCTGAACTGAGTCCTGAAACTTATATCAAAAAAATCGGAAAGATCCGGCAGGCAATTGCTGATGGTGAGATCTATCAGGTTAATTACACATGGCCTTTGGATGTCACACTGTATGGCGATCCCGCACAAGTTTTTATAAACCTGGCTCAAGCGCAGCCAACGGCTTATGCGGCATACATCGATATGCCAGAGTACCAGGTCTTGTCGTTGTCGCCGGAGCTGTTTTTTGCGGTGGATGGTGATCGAATCAAGGTGCGCCCCATGAAAGGGACGTCACCGCGCTGTGTTGACCATGAAGGAGATCAAGCACAGGCGCAAGCACTCAAGGCATCGGAAAAGAACCGCGCAGAAAACCTGATGATTGTCGATTTGCTACGTAACGATCTGGGGCGCGTTGCAAAACCGGGTACGGTTATCGTTGATAGTCTTTTTGATATCGAGGCCTATGCCACTGTGCATCAGATGACTTCGTCCATTTCGGCGACACTGAATACCCGTCGATTAACAGCGCTTATTCCGGCGTTATTCCCCTGTGGTTCTATCACGGGGGCACCCAAAGTCGCCGCCATGCAAAAAATTAATGCCTGGGAAATCGCCCCCAGAGGTTTGTATACGGGCACGATTGGTTGGGCGACAGCAGAAAAGATACAGGCGAATGTGGCAATACGCACATTGGTCCTTGATCCACCTACGGGTGAAAGCCTCGCCGCTCGTACAGGCATCCTTGGCGTAGGTAGTGGGATCGTCTGGGATTCCAATGCAGAGGCAGAGTATGCGGAATGTCTTTTAAAGAGTGATTTTCTGGTCAAGCCCGATCCCGGCTTTACCCTTTTCGAAACCTTGCGTTTAGACTTGCCCGCCGCCGAGCTTGAGGCCACCCTGCCTTTGGTCGAGATCTATCCGCGTTATCGGGGGCATCGGTCACGCTTATCGGCTGCCGCCTTCTCGCTTGGTTTTGGATTTAATGAAGAAGGTTTTGAATCAATACTTTGGCAGGTCAAGGCTGAAATCCGGGAAAAGGCACCCGGTAATGCAGGCATAAAATCCTACCGGGTGCGCATTGATCTCGGGCACGATGGCACCTTGCATTCAAGCTGGTTGGCGTTGCCGCCTTTGGCTGATCGGGTGGCTTTGATCTGGGCAACAGAACGGCTCGATGGCTTTAATCCATTACTCCGATATAAAACGTCTGCGCGTTCACTTTACGATGCAGCGATAGAGATAGCTGTCGCTCAACAAGCCTTTGATGCGTTGTTTTGTAA
>JBDLTI010000072.1:0-7662 GCA_039805865.1 Pseudomonadota bacterium
TTGCTGGCGGCTTTCTTTTTAGGAGCAGCAAATGCTGCGCCGGAGGCCAGCAGGCCCCCGAGCAGGAAAGTACGACGTTTCATGCGGTCTATAGTACCTCAGACGCAAAATCGGCGAGGCGAGAACGTTCGCCACGCTGCAGGGTGATATGCCCGGCATGTGGCCAGCCCTTCATGCGATCCACCACGTACGTGAGGCCAGAGCTGCCTTCGGTGAGGTACGGGGTGTCAATCTGGGCGATATTGCCCAGACAGACCACCTTGGTGCCGGGGCCGGCCCGGGTGATCAGGGTCTTCATCTGTTTGGGCGTGAGGTTCTGTGCTTCGTCAATGATGAGGAATTTCTGGATGAAGGTCCGGCCGCGCATGAAGTTAAGGCTCTTCACTTTGATGCGGGAGCGGATCAGATCGCGCGTGGCAGCGCGGCCCCACTCACCACCGTAGGCGCCGCCGGCTTCGTCTTCGTTCTTGTTGAGCACGTCGAGGTTGTCTTCGAGTGCGCCCATCCACGGGGTCATCTTTTCTTCTTCGGTGCCTGGCAGGAAGCCAATGTCTTCGCCTACGGGCACGGTGACGCGGGTCATGATGATTTCTGAGTACCGCTTCTGGTCCAGCACCTGGGTCAGTGCTGCGGCTAGGGTGAGCAGGGTTTTACCGGTGCCGGCCTGGCCGAGCAGGGAGACGAAATCGATCTCCGGATCCATCAGCAGGTTGAGCGCAAAGTTCTGTTCACGGTTGCGGGCGTTGATGCCCCAGACGGCATGTTTCTGATGGGTGTAGTCGACTAGGGTTTCTAGTACGGCCGATTTGCCATTAACTTCCCGTACGATGGCCTCAAAGGGTGGGTCGTTGAGGTCGTAGACGAATTCGTTGAGCAGAAAGTCACGGCAAAGTGGACCGCTGATGCGGTAGCCAGTTTTGGTGTCTTTCTTCCAGGATTCCATCCCGGCGCCATGCGTTTCCCAGAAGTTTGCTGGCAACTCACGCGAACCTGCGTACAAAAGGTCGGTATCTTCGAGAACTTTGTCGTTAAAGTAATCTTCGGCAAGCAGACCAAGCGCACGCGCCTTGATGCGCATGTTGATGTCTTTCGACACCAGAATAACGCCTCGGCCAGGGAACTTGAGTTGCAGGAAGAGAATGACGCCCAGAATCTGGTTATCGTATTTCGATGAGGGTAGCGAGGGTGGCAGCGGGGTGTTGATGGCTTCCGTCTGCAGGAACAGACGGCCACTAGCCAGCCCTTTGGAAGGTTCGGTGAGCGGTATGCCTTGTTCGATATGCTCACCCGCGTGCGATACCAGATCATCTAGCGTGCGCGTTACCTGGCGGGCATTGCGGGCAATTTCTGACATGCCCTTCTTGTTGTTATCCAGCTCTTCCAGCGTCATCATCGGCACGTAGACATCGTGCTCTTCAAAGCGGAATAGGCTGGTTGGATCGTGCATAAGCACGTTGGTATCCAGAACGAACAGTTTGGTGGCAGTAGCGGAGGCTGCGGGTTTGCGGGGGGCCATCGAGATCTCGCTTATGAGTCAGTGGAACCACGTTGATCCGGTCAAAGACCGAACCGCTCTTACAGGGTCAGATTAGACCAGAGACTGCACAAAAGCCAGCACTTCGGCAGCATGCCCTGGTACTTTTACGCCACGCCATTCCTGGACTAACTTTCCCTTGGCATCAATCACAAAGGTGCTGCGCTCAATGCCACGTACCTGTTTGCCATACATGTTTTTCAGCTTCATGACACCGAACAGTTCGCAAACGGCTTCGTCTACGTCGGAGATGAGGCTGTAGGGAATATTCTGTTTGGCGGTGAAGTTGTCGTGTGACTTGAGGCTGTCGCGCGAAACGCCCACGATAACGGCGTTGGCTTTGGCAAAGTCGTCGTTGAGGGCGCTAAATTGCTGCGCCTCAGTCGTGCAGCCCGGAGTGCTGTCTTTGGGGTAGAAATACAGCACCAGCGTTTTGCCGGCGAGCGCCGAGAGTTTGAAGTCACCGCCGGTAGCCGGGGCGCTGAAGTTGGGGACCTTCTTGTTGAGTTCTACGGTCATGTCCAGACTCCTGGTATTCAGTTTTAGACAGTGGGCAAATCAACGATCAGTTCGCCCGAGCGGCCGGGGATTTCGCCCCAGGCAAAAGGATGGATTGGCAGCATCTGCTGGGTGAGTGTGGCGTGGTAATCACCCATGGTGCTCAGCGTATGGCCTTGTTGCAGCCAACCGGCAAGAAGTCGGTCGAAGATCGGCGCCAGTTTTTGGCCTTCCAGTTCGGCGTGCAGCGTAAACACGTGATCGCGCGGGCCATGGCGATGCGGGTCGGTAAGGCCGAGCAGATGCTCATGCACGTTATCGACGGTGAGGCCATCCACGCCGAGAATTTCGTCGAGTGTGGGCAGGGTGGTGGGCAGCTGCATATGTTTGCAGGGTTGGCCACCAATGCTCATGAAATAGGGCGCAGCACCGCGGCCATCTGAAGCGTACTGCATGCCCCAGGCATCCAGTTGGCGAATGGCTGTTTCGTTCATCTGCCAGCCGGCAGCACCATGGGTGGCGGGCGCGTGGCCGAAGACTTCGCCAAAGCGGTCGTAACTTTGCTGCATGCGTTGCAGGGTCCAGGCGGCATCACGTGTGCGTACCTGATCATGCCATTCGACGTGGTCCCAGGTGTGGATGCCGCATTCGTGGCCCGCAGTGGCAATGGCGCGCATTTCTGCGGCGGCCTTCTTGCCGATATCGGGGCCGGGCAGCAGCACACCGTAAGACAGTGTTTTGAGGCCGTAATGCTCAACGACCGAAGTGCGCGATACTTTCTTCAGAAAACCGGGGCGAAAGACGCGGCGCAATGCACGGCCGGTATTGTCTTTGCCGAGGCTGAACAGAAAGGTGGCGCGTGCCTGATGTTGGTCGAGAATGCGTTGCAACTCGGGCACCCCTTCCAGGGTGCCGCGCAACGTATCCACATCAACCTTGAGCGTAATTCTTGACATAGCAGGCCAAGCGGGAGGAATCCCGTTCGCTCCTTAAGTATTCAACAGGCGTTACTCGACCAGCTGGCGAGCCAGCGCAACGTCGCCTCGGTAGGCTTCAAAAATTTTGCTGATCGCGTCGTTCATGCTGACGGTTGGCTTCCAGCCCAGCTCATCCATGGTGTTGGTGATCTTGGGTACGCGATTCTGCACGTCCTGGTAGCCCTTACCGTAGTAAGCGCCGGAAGTCGTTTCCACCAGTTTTACATCTTTGGCAGTGGTGGCGTATTCCGGAATCTTGGCAGCGGTGTCCAGCATCATGGTGGCCAGTTCGCGTACCGAGTAGTTGTTCACCGGGTTACCGATGTTGTAGATCTTGCCGTTGGCGATATCGTCTTTGTTGGCGATGATACGCACCAGGGCGTCGATACCGTCGTCAATGTACGTGAAGGCGCGCTTCTGCGTACCACCGTCGACCAGGCTGATTGGCTCGCCGCGAACGATGTGGCCGAGGAATTGCGAGACCACGCGCGAGGAACCTTCTTTCGGCGTGTGAATGCTATCCAGGCCTGGGCCGATCCAGTTGAACGGACGGAACAGGGTGTAACGCAGGCCTTCTTGCTGGCCGTAACCAGCAATCACGCGATCCATCAGCTGCTTGGCACAGGCGTAGATCCAGCGTGGTTTGTTGATCGGGCCGTACGATAGTTGTGAGTTTTCTGGGTCGAATTCGCTGTCGCTACACATGCCGTAGACTTCAGAGGTCGACGGGAAGACCAGGTGCTTGCCGTACTTAACGGCAGAGCGAACGATCGGCAGGTTAGCTTCGAAATCGAGTTCGAATACGCGCAGCGGCTGCTGTACGTAGGTGGCCGGAGTGGCGATGGCCACCAGCGGCAGAATCACATCACACTTGCGAACGTGGTACTCGACCCATTCTTTATTGATGGTGATGTCACCCTCGAAGAAGTGCATGCGCGGATTGCCGATAACATCAGCCAGGCGGTCGGCCTGCATGTCCATGCCATAGACTTCCCAATCGGTCGTTTCCAGGATGCGCTTGGAAAGGTGGTGGCCGATGAAGCCGTTGACGCCGAGGATGAGGACTTTTTTCATAGTGTGGTCGGGTCGAAAGTAGTTGGTGTGAATTCGGTAAGCTCAACCGCCATCTTATCACCGCAGACCCCAATTACCTTGGAACCGGTGCGGTAAATGCCGGGAGCCCGGTCAAAAGTGCCTTCCAGGCGGCGGGCGGCGTTGATGGTGATGCGTTCGGTGCCGTTGGTCGTGGCCACGTCGGTAAAGGCGCCCGGGTAGGGCGGTGCTACGGCGCGGATCAGGTTGTACACCTGGGCAGCGCTCTGCTCCCAGTGGATGCGGCCATCTTCGGGCTTGCGACCGCCGAAGTAGCTGCCTGCCGCCAGATTGTTCGGTTGGCGCGGTACGTCGCCTTTAAGGAGCTGGGGTAACACTCCCGCGAGGGTTTGGGCGGCTGCGGCTGTTACGTGGGCAAAGACTTCACCAGCGGTTTCATCCGGAGCAATCGGCACGGCCTGCTGGGCAACGATGTCCCCGGCATCCGGTTTTTCAGCCATGACATGCAGGGTGGCGCCGGTTTCGGTTTCGCCATGCAGTACGGCCCAGTTGATGGGCACGCGACCGCGGTATTTGGGCAGCAGCGAGCCATGCATATTTAGCGGCGCGATTTTCGCCAGATTCAGTACCGACATGGGAATCATCTGCCGGTAATAGAACGAGAAGATGTAATCCGGGTTAATGGCGGCAATACGCGCCTGAACCTCGGGTTCGCTGGCGGATTCGGGCGTGATGACGGGGATCCCTGCTTTAGCGGCCAGCTCGGCAACGCTGGTGAACCAGATACGCTCGTTGGGGTCGTCGGTGTGCGTGATAACGAGCTGCACGTCCACGCCACCATCGAGTAGCGCCTGCAGACAGCGGGCACCGACCTCGTGATACGCAAAAACAACGGCTTTCATGTGCTTAGCGATCCTGTTCCAGAATGGCCTGTATGACAAAGCGTGGGCGACCGCGTACCTGTTCGTAGATGCGGCCGATGTATTCGCCCAGTAGACCGACGCCGAAGAGCAGTACGCCGATCAGTGCAAAGATCAGGGCGAAGAGCGTGAAGACGCCTTCCACTTCGGCGCCAAACACAAAACGGCGAACCAGTAGCAGGAAGAACAGGGCGGTAGAACCAATGGCCAGCAGCACGCCAAGCAGCGAGAATGCCTGCAGGGGCATGGTGGAGAAACCGGTAACCAGGTCGAAGTTCAAACGGATCAGGCTGTACAGCGAATACTTGGATTCGCCGGCAAAGCGCTCTTCGTGTTTGACTTCAATTTCAATCGGACGGTTGGCAAAGGTGTAAGCCAGTGCCGGGATGAAGGTGCGGCCTTCTTCGCACTGATTCAGCATCTGCACGACGTCACGGCTGTAGCCGCGCAGCATGCAGCCCTGATCAGTCATGGTGATGCGCGTAATTTTTTCGCGCAGGTTGTTCATGGCGCGCGAGGCGTGGCGACGGAACCAGGTGTCCTGGCGGTTCTGACGAATGGTGCCGACGTAGTCGTAACCTTCGCGCAGCTTGGCCAGCAGATTGCCGATTTCTTCGGGCGGGTTCTGCAGGTCGGCATCCAGCGTAATGATCGATTGGCCGCGGGCTTGCGAGAAGCCAGCCATGATGGCCATGTGCTGACCGTAGTTGCCGTTGAATAACACAACGCGCGTGACGTCCGGGCGTTTCCGGTACTGATCCGACAGAATCAGGGGTGAGCGGTCGCGGCTGCCATCATTAATGAAGATCACCTCGTAGCGGGCGTGCAGGGCATCGAGCGCCGGGTAGAGGCGATCGAACAGTGTTTGTAGACCGGCTTCTTCGTTGTAAACCGGGATGATGACGCTTAGCTCGGGCGGCTCAACGGCAGGGTTGCCGTCGGGCACGTTAAGTTCCAGGCCGCTCTGCGCGTTAAGGTCTTTGGTCTGTTCGCTCATTTCAGGTGATTCTCCAGCACGTGTGCCACGGCGGCAACAATGCGATCAACATCAGATTCAGTCATGGTCGGGAAGAGCGGCAGCGTAACAATGCTGCGGCCAACCCATTCGGCAATCGGGAACATGCCGTCAGTGAAACCGCGCTCACGATAAAGGCTAAAGAGATGGATCGGCGGGTAGTGCAGGCCGGTACCTATGCCCAGTGCTTTCAGGTCGGCCATGATGCCGGCGCGGTCTGTGTCGAGTCGATCCAGCGGCAGTACGATCTGGAACATGTGCCAGTTGCTGTGGGCAAAATCCGCGACCGGTAGTTCCAGGCCGTGTTCGACTACCTTGGTTTGGGCGAAGCCGTCGAAGTAACGTTGAGCCAGTTTGGCGCGCTGCTCTTGGAAGTCACCGAGTTTGCTTAGCTGTTGCAGGCCAATTGCGGCGTTGGCATCGGTGAGGTTGAATTTGCCGCCGAGCACATCGACATCCATGCCATCGAGGCCGGTACGGGTAACACCCTGCAGGCGGTATTTTTCAGCAAGCCGGGCTTCCTCATCGTTGTTGCAAACGAGGCAGCCGCCTTCGATGGTCGTCAGATTCTTATTGGCCTGAAAACTAAAACTGATCAGATCGCCCACGGCACCGATGCGGGAACCGTGCCACGATGAACCCAGTGCCTGTGCCGCGTCTTCGATAACGCGCAGTTTGTGGCGGCTGGCGATGTCGTATAGCTGCACCATGTCTACGGGTAGGCCGGCCAGATACACCGGCATGATGGCTTTGGTGTTGGGGCCGATGGCCGCTTCCACTAGGTTTAAATCAATGTTGTGAGTCACCGGGTCGATATCGACAAAAACCGGCGTTGCGCCCACGGTGAGAATGACATTGCTGGTAGCGACCCAGGAAATTGGTGTGGTGATGACTTCATCGCCCGGACCGATGCCGGCAATGCGTAGCGCCACTTCCATGGTTGAGGTGCCGTTGGCAAAGGTGCGCACCGGGCGACCGCCAAAGAATCCCGAGAGTTCGGATTCGAATTCCTGCACCTTAGGCCCGGAGGTGATCCAGCCAGAGCGGAGCACATCACCAACGCTGGCAATGGTTGCCTCGTCGAGCGTGGGACGGGTAAAGGGGATGGGCGGGTCGAACGGGATAGGTGCAGTCATGGCCGCTATTTTAGCAGTCTGGCCGTTTACGAACGGGCGAGAATCCAGACGCCGACCAGAATGACCGTAATGCCGATGATCCGTTGCATGCTCATCACTTCGCCAAACAGATACCAGGCGAGGGCGGCGTTGATCACGTAGCCCAGCGACAGCATCGGGTAGGCGATGGTGACGTCGACGCGCGATAAACCAATGATCCAGACAAAGACGCTGATGCCGTAACAGAACAGGCCGCCGATGATGGGGATCTGTGTGCCGACGGCAATGGTGGTGCTGACGAGCGTGTCGAGCGAGAGGGAGAGCTCGCCCAGATTACGCACACCTGCTTTAAGCAGTAATTGGGCGGCGGCATTGAGCAGAATGCCGGTAAAGAGAAATCCGAAAGTGCCGAGGGTCATTTACTTCACCGGTGGGGTATAGGGTTGCGCCGGGGGTGCCGGGTTATGGGTCGGTTTTACAAAAACCGCGCGGCGGGTGTCACGGCCCACTTCGGTCATCGGCAGTTTAAGGGCGGCAATTTCATCCAGAT
>JBDLTI010000073.1:0-7309 GCA_039805865.1 Pseudomonadota bacterium
AAGGCGCAAATCACCGCTGGTAGCGGCACGAATGGCGGCGAGAACACTTTCTGAGGGCGGATAAGGGCACTCGTTGGTGTTCAGCTTGATCAGGTTCGCTATTTTGGGCTGTTCGCCCGGCGTGTAGGGGGTCAGGTCGTGGACGACCTTGCTCCAGAATTGGCTCATGGATCTGCAAGTTCCTAAATACAAAGGCGCTCCGATGGTATCATGGCAAAAAACTCACTTGAACTGCAAAATCATGCGGCAAGCCACAATACAGCGCGATACCCTCGAAACCCAGATTACCGTCCAGATCAACCTGGATGGCACGGGTAAGGCAGACCTCAATACCGGTGTTCCCTTTCTGGATCACATGCTGGATCAGATTGCCCGTCACGGTCTAATTGATCTGACGGTTAAGGCAACCGGCGATCTGCACATCGACGCCCACCACACCGTGGAAGATATCGGCATCACGCTGGGTCAGGCTTTTGCCGAGGCCGTGGGTGATAAGAAGGGCATTGTCCGTTACGGCCATGCTTATGTGCCACTGGATGAAGCGCTGTCACGCGTTGTGATTGATCTCTCAGGTCGTCCGGGTCTGGTGCTGGATGTACCGTTCAAGCGCGCCTGGATCGGCCAGTTTGATGTAGATCTCTTCTCTGAGTTCTTCCATGGTTTTGTGAACCATGCGAAGGTGACGCTGCACATCGATAACCTGCGTGGCGAAAATGCGCACCATCAGGCCGAGACTGTATTCAAGGCCTTTGGTCGTGCGCTGCGCATGGCGATCGCACCAGATGCCCGCCAGGGCAACGTGATTCCCTCGACCAAGGGTTCGCTCTGATTCCATGACCAACCGTATTGCTGTTGTTGACTATGGCATGGGCAATTTGCGCTCGGTCGAGCAGGCGTTGCGTCATGTCGCTGGCGAATCGGAAGTCGTGCTTGCATCCACGCCGGATCTGATTGAATCGGCTGACCGTGTTGTATTTCCCGGTCAGGGTGCCATGCGTGACTGCATGGCAGAACTGGATGCCCGTGATTTACGTCAGGCGGTGATTGACGCTGCTGCCAGCAAGCCGTTTCTCGGTATTTGCATTGGTTTACAGATGCTGTTTGATCATAGCGAAGAGGGTGATGCTGCCGGTTTAGGCATTCTGTCGGGTCAAGTGAAACGTTTTTCGGCTGACCTTAAAGGTACAGATGGCCTGCGCCTGAAGGTGCCGCATATGGGTTGGAATCAGGTTGCTCAGACCCGGCCGCATGCGCTCTGGGCGGGTATTGCCGATCAGGCTTTTTTCTATTTTGTGCACAGCTACCATGTGGTGCCGGATGATGCCGGTGTTGTGGTCGGGCAAACCGATTATGGTCACCCGTTCACCACAGCGGTCGCCCGCGATAACATTTTTGCCATTCAGTGCCACCCGGAAAAGAGTGCGCGCGATGGTTTGCAATTACTTCGTAATTTCGTTGGTTGGAATCCAATAACATGCTGATCATTCCTGCGATTGACCTTAAAGACGGACAATGTGTACGCCTCAAACAGGGCTTGATGGAAGATGCTACGGTCTTCAACAACAGCCCGGCCGATCAGGCCAAAGCATGGCTTGATCAGGGTGCGCGTCGCTTGCATCTAGTAGATTTGAATGGCGCTTTTGCCGGTAAGCCGGTTAATGATGGCGCTGTTCGCAGCATTCTTGAAGTGGTGGACGGCCGCATTCCGGTGCAACTGGGCGGCGGCATTCGTGATTTGGATACCATCGAGCGTTATCTAGATCTTGGCATCAGCTACGTCATCATCGGTACCGCGGCCGTTAAGACGCCGGGTTTCCTGCATGATGCCTGCAACGCCTTTCCGGGTCATATCATCGTTGGCCTAGATGCTAAGGATGGCAAAGTGGCCGTGGATGGTTGGTCCAAGATTACTGGTCATGATGTCATTGATCTGGCTCAGAAGTTTGAAGACTATGGTGTTGAAAGCATTATTTACACCGACATCGGCCGGGATGGCATGCTGACCGGCATTAACGTGGAAGCCACGCAAAAGCTGGCGCAGGCGCTTAAGATTCCGGTCATCGCCTCAGGCGGTCTGACCAATATGGCGGATATCACCGCACTGTGCGCTGTGGAAGAAGACGGTGTGACAGGCGTCATCGCGGGTCGTGCCATTTATGACGGTTCGCTGGATCTGGGCGCAGCGCAGGCAGAAGCCGACCGCTTTGCCAAAACCGCCGGTCTGGGCGGCAACCCCTGATTACGATGCTGGCTAAACGGATTATTCCCTGCCTCGATGTGACTGCGGGTCGCGTCGTAAAAGGTACCAACTTTGTGGGCCTGCGCGATGCGGGTGATCCCATCGAAATTGCCCGCCGTTATGACGCGCAGGGCGCCGATGAAATTACCTTCCTCGATATCACCGCCAGTTCGGATCAGCGCGACATCATTCTGGAAGTGGTTGAAGCCTGTGCCGCGCAAGTATTCATTCCGCTGACCGTAGGCGGCGGTGTACGCCAGGTCGCTGATGTGCGTCGTCTGTTGCACGCAGGTGCTGATAAGGTTTCCATCAATACCGCCGCCGTCGATCGGCCGGAGCTGGTGCGTGAAGCCTCTGACAAAGTCGGTTCGCAATGTATCGTGGTTGCCATTGATGCCAAGCAGGTTGCCCCGGGTCGTTGGGAAGTCTTTACCCATGGCGGGCGTAAAGCCACCGGGCTTGATGTGATTGCCTGGGCTTGCAAAATGGCCGAGTATGGCGCTGGCGAAATTCTGCTGACCAGCATGGATCGCGATGGGACCTGTGAAGGATTTGATCTGGCGTTAACGCGCGCCGTGTCCGATGCCGTGCCCGTGCCCGTGATTGCAAGTGGCGGTGTTGGTAATCTGGCGCATCTGGCCGATGGTGTGAGCGAAGGCCACGCCTCGGCCGTATTGGCAGCATCGATTTTTCATTTTGGGCAACATACCGTTCAGGAGGCCAAGGCCTTCATGAAAGAACGTGGAATTCCTGTCCGACTTTAAAGCCATGAGCAAAGATCTAAACCCCGAACTCAACTGGCTCGATGCACTCTCCTTCAATGAGGAGGGCTTGATTGCCGCAATTGCCCAGGATATCGATTCCGGTGTGGTGCTGATGCAGGCCTGGATGAATCGAGAGTCTCTGCAACTCACCATTGAGAGTGGCAAGGCTGTTTACTGGTCTCGTTCACGTCAGAAACTCTGGCGCAAGGGTGAAGAATCCGGCAACGAACAGTTGGTTCGTGCAATCCGTACGGACTGCGATGGTGACGCGGTACTATTACTGGTAGAGCAGCAGGGTGGTATTGCCTGTCATACGGGGCGTCAATCCTGCTTCTTTTATTCACTGATCGGTGAGCAATGGCATGCTGTCGAGCCGGTGTTGCGTGATCCGAAGGAGATGTATCAATGAAAACTGGCACTCTTGAAGTCCTCAATCGTTTGAGTGAAACGTTGCTTGCACGTCGGAATGCTGATCCGTCTACTTCTTATACGGCCTCGCTTTTTGCCAAGGGCCCGGATGCCATTCTCAAGAAGATTGGCGAAGAGTCGGCTGAGCTGATCATGGCCGCCAAAGATGGCAAGCGCCTGCAAATCGTGAATGAGGCAACGGATGTGGTTTATCACGTGCTGGTGCTGATGGCCTTTTTCGATATGTCGGCAGAAGACATCCTGCAGGAAATGCATCGTCGTGAAGGCATTTCCGGCATCGACGAAAAACGCTCCCGCACAGCCTAAACCTAAACCATTACCGGATTATTCTCATGAGCCAAAACTGTCTTTTCTGTAAGATTGTTGCCGGCGACATTCCGTCGAAGAAAATCTACGAGGATGAGTTGGTTTATGCCTTCCATGATATTCAGCCGCAACGTCCGGTGCACATTCTGGTGATTCCCAAGCATCACCTGGGCTCGCTGCAGGATGCCACGGCTGCTGACGAACCGGCACTGGGTCGTTTGCTTTCAGTTGCCAACAAGCTTGCCACCGATGCTGGTAGTCCGGGTGGTTTCCGTGTCATTATTAACAATGGGGAGATCGGCTGTCAGGAAGTGCCGCATCTCCACGCCCATATCGTCGGGGGCGACCAGCCGGTTGGCCCGATGCTCAAGCGTCTCGACTAAACATCACTACAATAATTCTGGAGATACAACATGGGTTCTTTTAGCATCTGGCACTGGCTGATTGTACTGGTCATCATTCTGCTGATTTTCGGCACCAAAAAGCTACGTAACGTCGGCCAGGATCTAGGTGGTGCCGTGAAGGGCTTCAAAGATGGCCTCAAAGAGGGCGAGGCCGATGTGGCTAAACCAGCGGTGGGTCAAGCTGAGTCAGCGCCATCTGCGCAACCTACGGCTGGCCGTACCATCGAAGGTGAACAGACTAAGGGTTAATCTCAACAAGCAGACCCGCGCCGCTGGAGACAGCTTGGCGCGGGTTTGTTTTTGAGCGGTATCCTGACGCATTGAATTATGTTCGATATTGGATTTTCAGAAATTTTGCTGGTGGCCGTGGTTGCGCTTGTCGTGATCGGCCCTGAGCGATTGCCTGGCGTTGCCCGCAATGTGGGGCGCTATGCCGGCCGTTTGCAGCGATATGTTCACGACATCAAACGAGACTTCAACCGCGAAGTCGAGTTTGAAGAGATCAAACGTCTTCAACATGAGATGGAAACTACGGTGCAATCGATGCAGGAGTCGATGCGTGCCGTAGAAACGACTTTGCAACAGGAAACCCAAAAGCATCAGGCAGACCTGACGGAAGCGCTCTCTGTCGATGAAAAGCCTGCATTAGTAACGAATCCTAAGCCTGTTATTGCACAGGCCCCAACAGCAACAGAATCAACTGCTGATCCGAAAACTAAAGAAGACCAGTTGTCGCTGTTCTGATCCCGATGCCATTACCCCGTATTCCTCTACCCAAGTTTTTGAAAAAGCGCCCTCCGGAATTGGCTGGGCCACCGCCTGAAGATGAAGCGCCTGCCGCAGAAGGATTGCAGGCGACACTTATCGAGCATCTGGTTGAGCTGCGTACCCGACTTATTCGGGCGGCCTTAGCTATTCTGGTTGTGTTCATTGCGCTGTTTCCGTGGTCGCGTGAGTGGTATGCGATGCTGGCTGACCCTATGATTGCGGCGCTACCGCAGGGTGGCCAGATGATCGCCACCGATGTCGTGGGTGTGTTTCTGGTGCCGGTCAAAGTAACGTTGATGCTGGCATTTCTGGTGTCGTTACCGGTGGTGCTCTGGCAGGTATGGGCCTTTATTGCGCCGGGCCTCTATCAGCACGAGCGTTCTCTGGCCGTGCCATTGATGCTCGCGTCAATTGGATTGTTCGCCGCCGGTATGGCCTTCGCCTATTTTGTTGTTTTCCCCTCAGTCTTTGGCTTCATGGTCGCCGTGGCGCCTGAGGGCGTCGCCTGGATGACTGACATTGATAAATACCTGTCGTTCGTGCTGACGACGTTTCTGGCCTTTGGCTTTACCTTTGAAGTGCCCGTAGTCGTCATCGTTCTGGTGCGTATGGGTATTGTGTCGCTCGAGAAACTTCGCGCCTGGCGCCCTTATGTGATTGTGGGTGCTTTCATCATTGGCGCCATCTTTACACCGCCGGATATCATGTCGCAGGTATTGCTGGCCGTACCGCTGTGGTTGCTTTATGAACTGGGGATTATCTTGGCCCAGTTTGTTAAACCGGCCGCTAAACCTGTCATTGACGCAGAGACGGATCAAACAGCCTCATGAGAATGTCGGATCTCTACCGGCTCGCCACCCCGGAATAGCATCAACGTCCCGGTTTCAATGCGCGTCCAGTGCTCGTTATCCGTGAGAGGGGTCGTCGCAATCACCGTAACGCAGTCTGTTTCCGAGGTCACTTCATTGAAGTCAATGGAGACATCTTCATCCTTCAGATGTGCCTGATTAAACGGTGCGCGCCGCACTACGTAATGCAGATCAGTTGAGCAGTGGGCGATCAGCCAGCGACCATTCGAGAGTAAAAAATTAGCCGGTCCGTGTGCCCTTAGCACCGCGGCAACGTCAGCCATCGTATCCATCAAATGTTCGTAACTCGGTGCGGTTGCACCGAAGCGTTGGGCCAAGGTGTCGAGCAAAAAGCAGAAAGCCCGTTCGCTATCGGTATTGCCCACGGGTAAATATCGCCCGGAAAGTTCTGGATTGAAATCAATCAGATTGCCGTTATGGGCAAAGACCCAGTAACGACCCCAGAGCTCGCGCTGGAAAGGGTGGGTATTCTGTAGGCAGATGTCGCCTTGAGTGGCTTTGCGAATATGCGCCACCACGTTCATTGATTGGATCGGATAGTCTTTGACCAAAGCCGCCAGTGGCGAATCCGTGGAAGGGGAGGGATCCAGAAATACCCGGCAGCCCCGGCCGTCGTCCCCTTCGAAGAAGCCAATGCCCCAGCCATCTTTGTGAACATCCGTGCCGCCGCCACGGCGAGAAAAGCCGCTAAAGGAAAAGCAGATGTCGGTGGGTGCGTTACAGCTCATGCCGAGTAGCTGGCACATGCTTAAAACTCCTGAGATCGTCGCGTATGATCGCGAGATATGTATTAAGAGGAACGCCGAATGAGCCAGGTCAATCGCGATGTGCTAACGCAGTATCTGAATGAGTTGCTCAAACCGGAAGGCTTTAAGGATTATTGCCCAAACGGTTTGCAAGTGGAAGGCCGGGAAGAGATTCGCCGGCTGGTTTGTGGGGTTACTGCTAATCAGGCCTTGCTGGATCTGGCCATAGCCGAGCAGGCGGATGCCATTCTGGTGCATCACGGTTGGTTCTGGCGGGGCGAGACTGGGGTGGTAACAGGCATCAAGCGAAATCGGCTTAAAACCATACTGGCCAACGATATTAATCTGTATGCCTACCATTTGCCGCTGGATGCGCATCCAGCCTTAGGTAACAACGTGGGTCTGGCTAAAGCGGCCGGATGGCAACAGACGGGCGTATTCGGAGAGCAAGGGTTAGGGTGTATGGGAAAACCCAAATCGCCTACAACGGTTGCTACGTTGGCCGCTGACCTAGAAAAAACACTCGGACGCCCGCCTTTTGTTCTGGCAGAATCACTAGAACAGCCGATTGGTCGCATTGCCTGGTGCACGGGTGGGGCGCAGAGTTATTTCGAGGCGGCTATCGCGGGTGGGGCGGACGCGTTTGTGACGGGCGAGGTCTCAGAGCCCATGGTGCACCTGGCGCGGGAAACCGGGGTTGCCTATATCGCCGCCGGCCATCACGCGACGGAGCGCTTTGGGGTGCAGGCGCTGGGTGAGGCGATTGCCGCGCATTTTGGCATAG
>JBDLTI010000074.1:0-6940 GCA_039805865.1 Pseudomonadota bacterium
GATAGCCCCTAATGGGTAATATGCGATAGCTATACCCATCCATCTTATAGGGCTGATCGATCATCGCAGTCTGAAAAATGTCACAACCACTTGCGACTATAGCGTTACCCTTGCCCAACAAAGTAACCTGGACCACCTGACCACGAAGATCCTTATACCCATTGGTAAGCGCCTCAGAAAGAACAGTGTCGTATAGTTTGTAGCTAGATGGCCACCACCCGATCTCATCACCGCTTAAGATCACGCTCTCAATTGGGTAGTTGTACCAGCTGTGCGTATTGCGGCCATTCAGTTTTAGATTTGTCTTCTCCACCCGCTCTAGAATCGCCTGCAAATGCTTCATGTACCCAGGCAGCATCTCGATCTTGTACTCAACGGCCATGCTCGGCGTTCCGCTTGCTGATGGCAGAACTGCCGTATTGACGATGTTTGGCTTCACGTATGAACGCCATTCAGCCAAGGTCTTAATAAGGAGTACCCGCCCCTCGTCTAGGCTTTGATTGTAGGTCATGGACTCTGCAGCTGCGGACGCCCCAGCAACAGCCGCAACGCTTTGGCCGCTTGCCTCTACGGTGCGACGAAAGGGTGCAGGGGAAACCTCTGCCTTGATACGACAGGTGAACAAACCACTGTCAGCAGCGCAAGACACGACCTCATAGCTGTTGACCACTCCAGCCGTGTGCTGGCGGATCTCGTCCTTGGTGATTTTTCCATCTTCTAGCCGCTGATCGCTAGCCAAGAAAACGCCAGAAACCTGCTCATTCGCCGCCAGAATGGCGTTGCTGATAGCCTTTTCCCGGCTGGCCCCAACTCCATCAACCGCAATGTCAGTGGCGCTGGCTGCGATACCGGCATAACAAGCCAGGGCAATGAGCATGATTAACCGAAGCCTCATGCTTCATCTTCAAACGCATTGACCTGCCGAACAATCTCTTCAAGTTGGTGTCGAGACCTTTCAAGCAGTAAGGACGGATCATCCTCACCCGACCAAGCCCAGAACATTTCCCGTATATGCACCCGATGATGGCTCGATGATTCACTATTCAAACGAGCTGCATAGGCCTCTGCAATTCTGACTCTGCGCTCAAGAACCGCTTTGCGTTCACACAGTTCGACCAATGCTGGATTGAGAATAACGTGCTCTAATTCTGCGAGTTCATCAAGCAACCGCCTGCGCTCACTTCCCAAGATAGCCATCTGATCTTCCAGGGATTCAATCTGAGCCCTTAGCGTTTTCACATGCAGAATATGGCGAACTTGGGTTTTATCCACCTCCATCCCAACCCCTTTCATGAACCCTCCCCTGGCTTCGGCTTGTTCTCTTTCCCGAGCTTGATGAGTTTCGCCACCAAGCCAACAACAACAAGAAGCAACACAACGCCGCCAACGACTGCACCCCCCTCGCCTGTATCAATTCCAGTGAGGATCAGCCTTATCGCTATGTAGAGAGCAGCGCCCGCAGCAAACAAGAGGTAATAGGCTGCCATCCCAATAAAGACCGCAACCCCAATCGTACTGACCAACACAACAAGAATCACGGTGCCAATAAGGCCGAGAAGAAACGCCATGGTGCTAACGCCTTACGACGCTTGCCCCTCATTGGTCGGCTCTGGCTTCTTACGGCCAATGCCAAACGTAATCTCAGCAGCCTTTTGGTTCAGCGCCACAAAACCTACAGCCGCACCAATGGCAATCACGCTAGTGCCCACTGCTGCAGCGGCCACGCCAAATATCGAATAACCGATCACTTTGCCGATAGTCATGCGCGACTCCTCTTAGTAACGATACCCACGGCGAGCCTGCTCTCGCCAAATTTCTTCCTGCTGAATCCTTTGCCGTTCTTGATCGCGTTTAGCCATGCTTTGAGCCATATCGTTCATTAACTGTCGGGAATTTTGTTCGACGACGCGTCCAGCGGCTGCGCACTCGCGCTCGCGGCTCGCCTGAGATCCAGAATTGCTTGGACTACACGCACGGTTCATTTCTGCATATCCAGCCTGTATTTCGCCATTGCTGACCGCAAAGGCATTGCATGAGGCCACCAACAGCCAAGCCATAAGCATTTTCTTCATTTTGAACTCCAGTCAATTTAACCAGGAGTTCGTAGTGTGCAACCACCGTGCGACAGAGCATGACGCACGCAAGAAGGTGGCTAATAACGGCTTAGTGCATTGGCCAGTTAGCCTATGGTTTCACCTCATATTCTTCACAAACATCCAGGTCATATATACGAATTGTTCCGTTCAGCATTTCAGGCCGTATCAACCTGCCCCCTCTGACAGCGCTTTTTTCCGGATACTCCGCGAATCGATCTTTACTGATGACATAAGCTTGTTCGCTCTCAGCACAATCAAGTAGCAATTCGTCAGCACCAGCATTTGATGCGACGACATGTACTTTTACCCCCTCTGGGAACTGCGATGCAATCGCAGATTCCTTCAGTTTCAATAACTCGCAAATACCGGGATCGAAAATCACCAAAACATCGTACTTGACAATCAGCTGATTGGTTACGGCGAGTAGTGCGTTCAGCCCAATGAATTGGTCCTTTTCGTAGCACAAATTGTTGCCATCGATAACGATGCTCTTTATGACCCGAACAACTTTATCGTGAATTTTATGTAACCTCACTTGGATCTTTTTTAGATCACGTTCGGCTGAGACGAGCTGAATCTGACAAGCGCGTTTAACTTTTCCAGGACTGCTCTCACCCAAAGCTGCTTTACATTTTTCGTGGATAATAGCTTTGTCATAGCTGGTAGATGCAACAGACAATGCTCTATCAAAGCTGTCAGATTCCTGTATTTTTCTTTGAAGAGAGCTTACACGTGCTCTAGCTATCCCCTCCTCTGACAACGGGGATCTAAGCTCTTCATCTAATCGTTCCTTCAGAGGCAAAATTGCTTCTAATTCATCACGCCACATCTGCACTTGAACACTTAGTGCTGATATTGTGCTCTGTGCTTGTAAGGGGTCGTACGTCCTGTATTTTTGAAGTTGCGCTTGAAGTCGATCAAGCTCTGCATTACCTTCGTTCAACGAGGCCAGCACATCCTTTTCTTTTTGCCGAGTGGCAGTTAATTGCTGCTCCTTGGTTGCAAGCATCTTTTCACATTTCTGCCGCTCATCTGAGAACCAATAGAGAGGGTTCACCCCCCATGCAGTCTTCTCCTTAATAACCGGTATCTCAGTCATAAGCTCGTCGGAACGGATGCGAGTTTCCGCAAGCTCCCTTTCAACACGTGAAATATTTCGCTTCTGCTCCAGAGACCGAGCAAGAATAGCATCAGCATCAAAGTGGCTGAACCAGTCCAAATTCTTCTGCTGCGTCTGAATTTCCGACTCGGCCTGTCCAATGCGGAACTGATGGATTGAAACTCTTTCGGCATAGGGGTTATAGTTAATCAGGGTCATTTTTGCGATCCGTTATTCACCAACATATAGCATTCGATTCAACCTTGAATCATAGAATACTTGGCTGCAGCTTCCGCTAATTGAGTAGCAACTTCATTCCGCAATGATTTTGGCTCAATAACTTCAACGGCTTGCCCAAAACCGAGCAACCACCAGAGCAACTGTTTACCATCTGAGACAGTTGCTGCAACTTGCAGGCGACCATCGGCTTGCAGTGTTATGCGCTGATCGGCAGACAACGGGGTTTCATACAGATGGCTGGCGGCTTCTGGATCAAATAGCACCTTAAGCTTGATGCTTTTCCCTGCTCCCCATCCGAAAGCGCCGCTGGCAAGGTAGCTTTCCAGGTCAAAGCCACTGGGTTTGGTTGCCTTGGTTTCCAGCAACTCCGCAGTCTGTACGCGGTGTAAGGCAAGAATCCGGAGATCCTGATAGGTCTTAATCGTACACACAAGATAGAGCAGCTTGCCGCGCTGGACCAAGCCGAGTGGATTAATCGGGTAAGACTCGGGTTCCGATTCGTCCTTGCGTCGATAACTGATCTGGCATTGTTGGTTCAACAACAGCCCTTCCTGAATCACTGCCTCTACTTCTCGATCAGTCGTGGGGGCAAGCAAGGGTTGAGTAGGCTCAATGACCTTGACCTTCTTCAGCCAGGCGGACATGGAGGAATGGCCAACCAGACTATCGAGCCGCTGTTCCGCCATTTTGAAATACGGTGCCAACTGATCGAGCACGCTGGATGGCATCAACGACCCCAGGTAGGTTTGCACCATCATGAAGGCCAGCGCTTCATTCGTACCGACGCCCGGCACATCGAAGGCGGCCGCATCCTGTGCCCAACTCCAGCCATAGGGCTTTTCCCGATCATCCAGCAGCAAGGGAAATATCCGGGAAAGCGCCTGTAGGTCACGCTCAATGGTTCGCTTACCCACACTAAACCCGGCTTCCGCAAGCGCATCGCACACCGCTCCCGCTGTCGCCTTACGCGGATAGCGCGGGATCAGACGTAGGGTTTGCCAATGGCGAAGAAGTGTTTCAGGGGTAAACGACATACTTAGGCATCGTCACTTCTTTTCGCCATTTGTTGTTTTACCCAAGACTGGAAGTTCAGGAACACTGATTCCAAATGCGCTCAATGCGCTTAGCTGTCTAAGTCGATCAATTTCAGCTCTCGTTATTCGCTTAGGCATTCCCACAGCGACCATGGACTTGACTTCATGCATAGCATCCGGCGTCATCAAACAGTTCCGTCTTGCTCCATTAAAGATCTGAGGCAACAATGCAACGCACTCACCACGCTCCGATAAATCGACAAACTGCTCGGGAGACTCACATAAGTGCACGTTTCGTTGGCATTCAAAACAGAAACGAACTTTTGGCACATCAGCTTCTTGCAGATCGTCCCAACGCATCGGGCAGGTAAACAGTAGCAGATGATGTGATTCGGGATTCCCGCACAGCCATACACGCGGTGGCGAATCATGGTCTAGCTGTTCGGTGTCGTGGTCATTTGTTCTCATTACTTATTTACCCAAACATTGAGCTATGGCCGGCGCATCGCCTCTTGCAGCCTGTTAAGCATTGCCATACGCTTCTTTAACTGCCTCTTCCCCATAGGTCCGCTCCAGACGACGCAGACTGAAATGCGCTCTAGCGACATCCTGGAAGTAGTCCATAAAGAAGATATTGATTGCCCCGCCCAGAACAGCGCCGACACCAGGAATAATTTTTGCCGAAGCGGTTTCCGTTACCTGCACAGAGAAGCGTCTGGCAACAGCCTTAACGAACCCCTCTAACCCGATCTTATTGACGATATTTTTAGATTCTTGAGCAAGCACAGCTCTAAGCATGTAGTAACCAGTATCAACTTCATCGTCATCTGCACTTGGCCCACCAAATGCGAAAACGCTTAAACACGCCAGTTGCGAATCTTCAGCGTTAAGGTCTTCACCATATTCAGCGGCAATTTCGCATATAGAGCGGAACATAATGGTGGTAGTAAACGGCAGCTCAATCAAAGCCGTTGTGATACCCAACCCCCCTCCGGCAGCTCCCGTCGCGGCAACTGCCACTTTGTGCAGCCAGTCATTTGCAACGAAGCCCACTCGTTCAGGACTGACCGTTTTCAAAGCTGCTCCCAGGCACTTGTTGAGCGCGGACTCAACCACGTCATCGACTTTATTTGCAGCGCCTTTTGGCAGCTTTTTCATTAGTAAATCTGCTGGCTTTCCTAGCAAATTCGTCATTCCAATCAAAAACGATGGGTTATCGAAAAACTCCTTAGCTGCACGGATCTCTTCCATATGTTTGGGTTTGATTTCAGACATAACTATCCCCTCAGTCCCGTTCATTGATTTCTTCTTCCATAGCCTGAATGTCTGCGTCTGACCAGTTCCGGTCATCGTCAGACTTTTCTCGCTCATCAAGAGCATCCTGGTAATGCCGATTCAACTCGGCATCATCAAGTTCAGACCAGTTCATACTTGCGCCTGAATACTGCCACTGTCAGAACGCTGGGGATCGTCCTTTTCCAATTGGTATTACCTAGATCAAAAGCCAACCAAGCGGCTGATACGGCCCAACCAACCGGGCCCAACAGAAAGGCCAAACCTTTGCCGATAACTGGACCTGCCGCTGCTACACCAATCTTTAACCCCATAGCCCTGCTTATTGCGAAAAATGACTGCACCGCCACTTGATAAAGCGCAAAACCTGCCAGCTTGCCTCCAAGAAGTGCGGCCATGAGGGCTGCACCTTTGTACTTTTTAAGTTCTGCCGCAACACCTGGATCAAACTTACCTTCCGCTGCCATCTTTTCAACTTCGGCGTCGATCTCGCTCTCAATCATTTTCCACTCATCAGCCCCTTTCTCTTTGATAATTTGGGCCTTCATTGAGTCGATTGCTTCAACGATCAACTTGTCTTCAATATCGACAACTGTGTGGTGGTCTTTCAACGGAACGCCCATCTTCTCAGCAGTTCCTTTCAAGATGTCGATGTAGTCAGGGTCATACTCATTTCGCCAAGTGTTGATTATGGTATGGCCGTAGTTGTGGCGGATTTCTTCGTTAAACGACTTCCTGCGCAACACTGGCTGCGGCACCGTCTTCATACCCAAGATTTCACCGAGAGCCTCCCAGTCTTCACTCGTGACTTTTTCGCAAACCAGCAACTGGTCAAGTTCATCGTTCATTGCCATTTCATACCCCTTCAAGTTCACGTTCGAAATAACTTATTTTTTTTTACTTTAAACCGTTTGGTTTACGACTTCAACCTTTTGGATACCGCAAACAACCGCCATTGTTCGATTCTTTGGACATGGCTCTCAATCAAGACAACCTCGAATTCTCCGAACGGCTACGCCAAGCCATCAGCCGTCTACCCAATCGGGTGGACACTCCCGCCAAACTCGCCATTGAGTTCAATCTGGTCCACAACGAACCCGTTACCAACCAGGCGGTTTGGAAATGGTTGTCTGGGCAATCCAAGCCGTCTCGGGACAAGATCGAAACGCTGGCTCGTA
>JBDLTI010000075.1:0-6707 GCA_039805865.1 Pseudomonadota bacterium
CAGGCGGCGCGGTTGCGCTTCCGCCCGATTGTGATGACGTCACTGGCGTTCATTCTGGGGGTCTTTCCGCTGGTGATTTCCACAGGTGCCGGTTCTGCGGCGCGCCGTTCCATGGGAACAGGGGTGTTTGGGGGCATGCTCGCTGCAACCTTTATTGCCACCATTTTCATTCCGATGTTCTTCATGTGGTTATCGGGACGTAAACAGAAACGCGATCTATTTCCCGGAGAAGCACCATCAACCGGCGGAACAGCAGACGAGGGGCCAGCACATGACTAAGCTTCGAATGCGTTTCATAACAACAGTTTCGTGCGTGCAGCTCGCCACCGCGTTGCTTGCTGGTTGTACCCTGGGTCCTGACTACGAACGTCCGAAGATGGATCTGCCTGGGCAGTACAACGCCGATGTGCCGCAATCAACAGCAGTGGCTACGCCTGCTAAAGAACCGGTAGTGATTCAGCAGGATTGGTGGACGCTGTTCAATGATCCCGAGCTGAACCGGCTTGAAGATCTGGCACTGGCTAACAACGCCGATCTGCAGATCGCTGTTGCCCGAATCGCCCAGGCACAAGGTATGGCGCTGCAAGCTGGCTCAGCGCAGTACCCGAATCTTTCTCTTGCTGGTAGCGGTACGCGTTCTTCACAGGGTGCGGCAGCGAGTGGTAGTGGTATTGATTATCTCGATAATAACTATCAGGGGAACGTCGGCTTTTCCTACGAGATTGATCTGTGGGGGAAGGTGCGGCGTACCGTCGAATCGGCAGATGCCCAGCTTAAAGCCAGTGTCTTCGATCGGGATAGCGTACGTCTGGTATTGGAAGGCAGCGTTGCCAAGGCTTACATGAACCTGCGTGCGCTTGATGCGCAGATCAAGGTCACAGGCAGTTCGATCCAGACCCGTCGTGACACCTTGCGCATCGCCCAGGCTAAACTGGATGGTGGGTTAGTCTCGCCACTTGATATCAATCAGGCGCAGGCAACCTTGTCGAGCGTACAGGCCGTTCAATCAGAACTGGTTCGTCAAAGAGCAATTGCACAGAATCAACTGGCCGTGCTTACCGGCAAACTGGATCTTAAAATCCCGGCAGGTGGGCTTGAAACGATGCCCGTACCGCCATTGCCCCCGGTGGGTCTGCCTTCGGAGTTGTTAGAGGCGCGCCCGGATGTGCGCAAGGCAGAAGAACAACTGGTCTCGGCTAACGCCCAGATCGGTGTTGCCAAGGCCAACTTCTTCCCATCGTTTTCGTTATCTGGCCTCTACGGCGCACAGAGTGTTGGTATGACTAACTTCCTGTCGGCGGGTGGTTCCGTATGGGCTGCCACCCTGAGTGCCATGCAACCGGTGTTTACCGGCTGGCTGCTAACCGGTCAGCTTGATTCGGCCAAGGGTAAACAACAGGAAGCCTTAGCCAATTACGTCAAAACAGTCCGTATTGCTTTTGCCGAAGTGGGTGATTCGATGGTCTCCGTGCAGCAAACACGCGAGAGCGGCGAACATTTATCCGTACAGGTAGCATCGGCAACGAAAGCCCAGCAGATCTCGATTCTGCGTTATCAGGGGGGCTATGTGGATTACCTCACCGTGCTTGAGGCGCAGCGGGTAGCCAATGAAGCCAGCCTGGCTTACGCGCGCAATCGCGGTAGCGAGCTACAGGCCAGCGTTGACCTGTTCCGTGCGCTGGGTGGTGGTTGGCAGTCAGAATTCAAGCGCTAGTGGGGCGGGGTTGGTAAAATGCCGCCCATGACTAAGAAAACAGATACGCCCAAGGTTGGCATGGTCAGCCTAGGTTGCCCCAAAGCGGCATCCGATAGTGAAGGTATTCTGACCCGTCTTCGGGCAGAGGGCTATGACATCGTTGGCGATTACGCCGGCGCAGACCTTGTTGTTGTGAACACCTGCGGCTTTATTGATTCTGCGGTAGAAGAATCGCTCGATGCCATTGGCGAAGCGCTGCGTGAAAACGGCAAAGTCATCGTCACCGGTTGCCTTGGCGCACGCGAAGGCGTTGTCGAAACAGCCCACCCGGATGTGTTGGCCGTGACCGGCCCGCATGCCCTGGATGAAGTAATGACCATCGTGCATGAACATCTGCCGATGCCGCATGACCCCTATACCGATCTGGTACCGCCTCAGGGCGTGCGGCTCACACCCAAGCATTACGCCTATCTGAAAATTTCGGAAGGCTGTAACCATCGCTGTACCTTCTGCATCATTCCGTCCTTGCGTGGTGATCTCGAATCGCGCCCGATTGGTGATGTGCTGAAAGAAGCCGAGACGCTGGCCAAGGCCGGCGTGAAAGAAGTGCTGGTGATTTCGCAAGACACTAGCGCCTATGGCGTTGATGTGAAATACCGCACGGGCTTCTGGGAGGGCCGTCCGGTCAAGACGCAGCTGCATGCGTTGTGCGAAGCATTGGGCGAAATGGGTATCTGGGTGCGCTTGCATTACGTGTACCCGTATCCGAGCGTTGACGACATTATTCCGCTCATGGCGCAGGGCAAAATTCTGCCGTATCTGGATATTCCATTCCAGCATGCCAGCCAGCGTATTCTCAAAGCCATGAAGCGCCCGGCATCTTCCGAGAATGTGCTCAAGCGTATTAAAGCCTGGCGTGAGATCTGCCCGGAGCTGGTGATCCGCTCGACATTCATCACCGGCTTTCCCGGTGAAACCGAAGACGACTTCCAGGAGCTCCTGGGTTTCCTCGAGGCCGCGCAACTGGATCGCGTGGGCGCCTTTGCCTATTCGCCGGTAGATGGTGCGACCGCTAACGAACTCGAAGGGGCTGTGCCTGAAGAAGAGCGTGAGTCGCGCCGCATGCGTCTGATGCAATTCCAGGCAGACATCTCTGCTGAAAAGCTGGCACAACGCATCGGCAACGAGGAAGTGATTGTCATTGATGAAGTCGATGAAGAAGGTGCCATTGGCCGTAGCTGGCGTGAGGCTCCGGATATCGATGGCGTCATCCACGTGATGGGCTTTACTGACTGCGCGCCGGGTGATCGGATCGCCGTTCGCATCATCGATGCCGATGAACACGATCTCTATGCCGAGCCGCTCTTGTCGGCATCCGTTAACTAATACAGCAGACCATGACCCTGATCGCGCAATTACAGCAATGCCTGGGTGCCGATCAGGTGCTGACATCGCCTGAAGCGCAGGCGCCTTTTCTCAAGGATTGGCGTGGGCGCTATCAGGGGCGTGCGCAGGCGGTTGTATTACCTGCCACGAGTGCAGAAGTAGCGCAGGTTGTTCGCCTCTGTGTGGCAGCGGGTGTGCCTATCGTGCCGCAGGGCGGTAATACCGGACTCTGTGGTGGGGCAACCCCCGATGCCTCCGGTAATGCCATTGTTGTCTGCATGACACGACTCAATCGTATCCGGGCAATCGATGCGACCAATTTCAGCATCACCGCCGAGGCCGGGGTAACGCTGGATCAACTGAAGTCGGCAGCAGAGTTGGCAGATCGTCTGTATCCGCTCACGCTCGGTGCGGGGCATCTCACTACCCTGGGTGGCACGCTCGCCACCAACGCGGGTGGTTTGCAGGTGCTACGTTATGGCATGACCCGTGACTTATGTCTGGGGCTTGAAGTCGTGCTGCCAGATGGCACGATCTGGTCCAAACTCTCCGGCTTGCGTAAAGACAATACCGGCTACGATCTCAAACAGTTGTTTATCGGTGCCGAAGGTACGCTGGGGCTCATTACCGCTGCCACCATGAAGCTCTATCCATTGCCGGCCGCTCGTGCACTGATCTGGCTGGATCTGCCGGATGTGCAATCGGCGGTTGAACGCCATACGCTGGCCCAGACCGTTTTTGCCGGTGCGCAGACCGCTGCCGAATTGATCTCGGCAACGACCTTGTCGCTGGTACGCAAGCATCTGCCTGAAGCAGTTTTGCCCGTAGCGGCAGGTGCCTGGCCCGAGGCCTGGGGTTTAATGATTGAGGTGTCGGCGCACGATACCGATTTCCTGCAAGCGTTGCTGGCATCCTGGCAGAAGGCCTGTGCCGCATCAGGGTTTGGTGCGGGCTATATTGCTACAGCCCCTGCAGAGCAGGCGCAGATCTGGGCCGTTCGTAAAGGCTTGGCCGAATCACAGAAGCGGGAAGGGCTCTCCATCAAACATGATGTGGGCCTGGCGATTTCCATGCTGCCCCGGTTCATTGCAGAAGCTTCTGTTGCCCTTGATCAGCGCTTTCCAGGTGTACGCATCGTTGCCTTTGGCCACATTGGCGATGGCAACCTGCACTTCAATCTGTCGTTTGCCGATCCGGCTAAAAATGCCGCATTGATTGATCAGAGCCTGGCCGCCAATGCGGTGGTTTACGAGGTGGTCGATCGCCTGGGTGGTTCTATTGCCGCCGAGCACGGCATTGGTCAGCTCAAGCCCGAATGGTTGGCGCAGCACGCACCATCAGGCAGCATGGCGTTAATGCGTCAGCTTAAAACAGCGCTTGATCCTAAGGGTTTGATGAACCCCGGCAAAATCCTAGTGTAGGGTTTGTCCGGCGGCAGCTGCAGTGCCTGCAGGTTGTGCAAACAGAGCCGCGATATCTTCGGCGCTGAACCGGTATTCCAGATTGCTCAGGTCATCGTTAATGACCACCGCGCCATGCTCCTTCAGAATTGATTCAACCTCGGGTTGCCCCAGGCTGCGGAGCATATCGCGTACTTTGTCCCAGTTGCGCTCGCCGGCATGATGCACCGACTGGCCTGGTGCCAGGCTGATCAATTCTTCCGGGAAGAGGCGGGTGAGTAAATCACCCGGATTCAGGCTGAGTAATTCTTCTTCGCTGAGCGTGCCGAACAGGTGGCAGATTCTGTTCCAGCCATCTTCATCAGCTTCATCGGCGCCCGGCATTTTCTGCAGGAATAGGCCGGCGGCCTGTTGGCCGTTCGCTGCCAGAAAGAGTTCGGTTGGTTGTTGTTCGGACTGCACCAGATAATGTGCAAATGCTTCTGCCAGCGATTTGCCAACGAGTGGCACATGGCTTTGCCACGGGTTGCTGAACTGGTGCGCATCCAGGGTCATGACCAGGCGGCTTTCTTCGCTACCATCCTGGCGATTCAGACAGGGGGTCTTCGGGTTCTGGAGTTCGCTCAGATATTCCGGACGCCATTGAGCCATACCGCGCAGGCCGAGCTTATCGGTGCAATCCATCACCAGCAGACTAATCGGACCGGGGTCGCGGGTCTGAAAGGTTAAGCGACCGGGGTGTTTAAGTTGTCCGGCCATCAGAGTCGTCATGCTGGCCAGTTCGCCCAGCATGTGACTCACCGCCGCCGGATAGTTGCGACCGGTGCACAGCGCCTGATAGCTGTCATCCAGATGCACCCAGGCGCCACGGATCGAGAGTTCAGGAAAATGGAATCGTACAAAACGGTCGGTTTCGCGCAGCATGAGTGCTTTCTCTAAGGGATTGCCAGTAACTTTGGGGGAGTTTCTGAAATTTCAACGGGGTTAAATGCTTCAAAAGGCTCAAAGCGCTTTGAGATGATCCCGATAGCGGGCGGCATTCTGCACATACTTGGCAGCGCTATTGATTAGACGGGCCACCTCGTCATCCGTCAGCTCGCGCACGACTTTACCAGGGGTGCCCATGATTAGAGAGCGGGGCGGGTACACCTTGCGTTCGGGAATGAGCGTGCCGGCGCCTACCAGGCTGTTTTCGCCAATAACCGCATGATTCAGAATCGTCGTGCCGATGCCGATCAGGCTGCCCTGGCCAATGCGACAGCCGTGCAACATCACTTTGTGGCCAATGGTCACATCCGCCTCGATGATGAGTGGGGCGCCCGGGTCCGTATGGAAGACGCAGCCATCCTGTACGTTGCTGCGTGGGCCAATCACGATGGGCTCGTTATCACCGCGAAGCACGGCGTTCCACCAGATCGAGGCGTCTGGAGCGCACTGGATGCTGCCAATCAGCACAGCGGTCGGGGCAACCCATGCGGTGGGGTCGATGTGTGGTATCCGGTCTTCCAGTTGGTAGCAGCTCATGTCAGGCCTTATTCCAGTAAAATGGGCGGTGCAGCATTTTATGCTGATCCTTCAGACACATAAAGCCACAATGACACAAGAGCCCCGTTACGATCTGCATTGCCACTCCACGGCCTCTGATGGTGTGTTGCCACCAGCCGATGTTGTGGCGCGTGCGCACACCAATGGGGTGACGTCGCTGGCGCTCACCGACCACGATGGGCTGTCCGGTATACCCGAAGCGGCTGCCGAAGCGCAAAAGCTGGGTATCGAACTGATTCCGGGAACGGAAATCTCGGTGGAATGGAACGACCATTCCGTGCATATCGTCGGTTTGCAGATCGATCCTGAAGACCCGACCCTGGTTAAGGGCCTCGATGAGATCCGAGAAGGGCGTGCTAACAGAGCGGGGCGCATTGCTGCGGAATTGGAAAAAGTCGGTTTTACCGGCATTCTGGATAAAACCATGGCGTATGTGGGCAATCCCGAACTGGTATCGCGGGCGCATTTTGCCCGGGCGCTGGTAGAAATGGGTGCCTGCCGGGAGGTCAAACAGGTTTTTGATCGTTATCTCACACCGGGTAAGCCCGGCTATGTCGAGCACCCCTGGCCAAGTTTGGAGAAAGCGCTCGGCTGGATTCGTGCCGCTGGCGGTGTCGCAGTGATTGCCCATCCGGGTAGATATCGTATGTCAAACAAAGAACTAGGAAAGCTTTTTGAAG
>JBDLTI010000076.1:0-6447 GCA_039805865.1 Pseudomonadota bacterium
CCCTGAGGCACCGACAATGCCGAATTTGATAAAGCGCGGACGAAACAGGGCGCCAATGAGTGGCAGTGCCTGCAGGGTCTGGATCATTGCACGCATATCTGGCGATTAGCGTGATTCAAGGGTGAAAGCAACGGGTTGCGCGGTAGGAGGAAGACCCAGCAATTCATGGGCTTTGGCTAGCACCTGATCAGGTGTAATCTGTTTAAGACACTGATTGTCGCCGTCACAAGGCGACATGCGGTGGTTATACGCCGTGAGGCAGGGCGAACAGGCCAGTGGCTGGTGGAAAAAGTACGCGTTCTTGGCCCAGGATTGATACAGACGGGGTGTTTCAGGCCCGAACAGAATAATTGTGGGGATAGGCGTCATGGCGGCAAACTGGCCGGGACCCCCGTCATTGGTGATCAATAGTGAGGCGCGGTGGAACAGAGCCAGCAGATGACGCACAGAGCGTGTGTAACCGGTGAGGTCTATACACATCGGGTGGCGGGTGTGGTTAAGAACCGCCTGGCCGAAGGCCTTGTCACCTTTAAGGCCAATCACGCCAACGGCATAGCCTTGCTGTAGAAAGTGGTCTGCGACCCGGTAATAGTTTTCCAGAGGCCAGGCACGAATAGGTAGAATGCCGCCACTCGGATAAATCAGGATCAGAGGTTTGCCGGCAATAGTCGGAAAGTCAGCTTCGAGCTTGCTGGCTTCTGCCGCCACTTCACCATCATTAAAGGTGAGGGTTGGTGGTGTGATCGCTTCGTCCGTGGGGACAGTTTTGCCCGCAGGGTAAGAGGTGGCATCAATGGCGTCGACCATGGTCAGCAACTGGTAGCTGAGGTGGCGGTACGGGTTGTACATCACCGGATTGGTAATGTAGCCACCGCGGTACAGGCCTTCCTGGGTGTGAGGCTCAAAGCCAACCAGAACCGGTGCACCACTCATATAGGCGATGAGACTGCTGACACGGGCAAAAAGTTCGCAATCAATCACCACATCGAAGCGCAGGGTGCGCATTTTCTGCAAAGCTTCCCACATATCCGAAGCGAAATCCTTCAGATTGCTGTCGTTCAGGGTGATGACGTTCTGTTTAGGAACAACATTCAGTAGATCCAGCACTTCGCGGTTTTTGGCGAAAAGCATCACGTGGAGCTCGGCGCCGGGGTAGCGCGCTTTGATGCGCTGGAACATCGGTTCGGCCAATACCAGGCTGCCCATCTCTGATAACAGGATAACCAGAATCCGCTTTGGCTCGGCCGAATGCTTGCGGCGTAAACCCAGTTTGCGGATGAACCAGTCCCAGGCTGTAAAGAGGGCGCACAGGGGCACACCTGCATATTTATCGACAGCGCGTTGGAATCGGATATCCATGTATATAAGTTATTCAGCCAGCAAAGTCTGAATGATACCCGCCCTTGAGATAAAATGCCCCTATGATCGTCCGTCTCATCCTGCGAAACCGGAGATTCCATGCTTAAGCGCTGGTTTCCGACTATCGTATTTGTTGTAGGCCTTTTGGCAGCCATTATTACGGCAACGTTGCCGGAACGCCCACAGTTTGCCGAGCCTGAAAAATCGGTAGCTGCTGTTGCTGCAAAACAGGCAGCTGCTTTGCCCGCCCGATTTGCCTGGTCAGATTTGCCGCGGCCAACGCCGTCCGCCCACGCCGCAACACTGGCCGAGGTATTGCCGGGCACACGCTTACCGGTTCTTAAAGCCGAACAGGACAACGAACCCGTGCATCTCGTTGCGGCCTGGTTTGGTGGCAGTCGTGAAGGCGCGGCTGATGTGTCGCTCTATCAGTCGGATTGGTATGCCAATGCATCCTGGCTTCCTGCCCGTGAAATCATGACCCGTCAGCACGCGGCGGATGAGCTTGGCCGTCATATACGAAAACTGGGAAATCCGCTTTTTGTGACAGAGCCCGGGCGTCTGCATCTGTTTTTTGTATCCGTTTCTTACGGCGGCTGGGCGGGTAGTGCAATTAACCGTAGTACCTCGACCGATGGGGGTAAAAGCTGGAAGCCGGCGCAACGTATTGTAACGAGTCCCTTCTTTAATTTGAGCACGCTGGTGCGTAACCCCGGTGTATGGCTTACGGACGGCAGTCTGGGTTTGCCGGTGTATCACGAATTCATCAATAAGCATGGCGAATGGTTACGTCTGGACCCTGAAGGCCGGGTTCTGGCCAAAAACCGTATGCCAATGCCGCGTGCCACATTACAACCAGCGGTTGTTAGCTTGAACGGCCAGCAGGCAGTTTCAGCCTTGCGTGATTCCGGGCCAGGGGGCAATCAGGTTCAGTGGAGTGAAACGAACGATGCAGGTAAAACCTGGCAGGCAGGTTCTGCACGCGCTATACCCAACCCGAATTCTGCGGTGGCTATGATTGGTTTGCGTGATGGGAGTTTACTCATGGCTTGTAACCCCATTGGGGGTAACCGGAATCAGCTCTCTTTATTGCGTTCTAGCGATCAGGGCAGTACCTGGACACTGGTGCGTATCATCGAACAGAGCGCCAATGATCGGGATGAGTTCTCTTATCCGGCACTGATACAGGATCGGACGGGTGAGGTTCATCTGGTCTATACGCATTTGCGCCGCGGAATCCGTCATGCGCGTTTTACCGAGGCCTGGCTTAATAATCCGGGAACGCCCAATGTGCCGGCGGTGTCACCATGATGACGCCTGATAACCTGTTTCTACGCACAGCCCGATTGCCTTACGTGCGCACAAGATTGTACGTAGTTGCCCTCGCTGCGGTGATGTTTATTCCCTGGGGCGACCTGATTCTGTGGCGTTACGTTTATGGCTTTATCAATGATCTGAGCCCCACAACCTGGGTATTGTTCTTTGTATGGCTGGGTTTTCCGCAGGGGTTTCATTTCTGGGTTAAAGAAGAACTCCCCCTCAAACGTCGGTTGATCCTATGGCTTTCTATGGTCGGCTTTTACGTCTTTGCCCTGGGTTCAGGCCCATTTGATCCCTATGCCTATGGCTATCAGCCCTGGGCGATTCTGGCTGGTTTGTCAGCCTGGGTTGTCTGGCGCAGCCGTTCAGCGCCTTGTCTGACTGTGTTGCTGGGTATGGACCTGGCCATATTTGCGCTGCATGGTCTGGCTTCAGATAACCTCTGGGACTATCTGTTTGATCCTGTTCTGATGATTGTTCTTGGTATTAGTCTGATCCGTCCTTTGATGTCTCATCGTAAAATCCGCACTCAATCCTAACGTTAGGCTGCTTCATGTTTGATCTCGTTAATAAACACCGCAAATTTGTCCAGATATTGCTGGCAATGATTACTTTGCCATTTGCCTTCTGGGGCATCGACTCCTATTTCAAGGATGCTTCTTCGACCGATGAAGTGGCGCGTGTGGGCAGCAGTAAAATCACCATGCAACAGCTCGATGTGGCCATGCGTGAACGAGCTGATCAGATTCGAAGCCGTCAGGGTGGCGCCGTAGATGCCAAATTGTTCGAGTCGCCACAGTTTCGTCAGAGTGTTTTAAACGAGCTCGTTGAACAACGTTTACTCCTGGTTGAGTCTGAGCGTTTAGGTCTGGTGGCGAACGATGTCATTCTGCGCGAATTGATCGCACAGATTCCGGCATTTCAGGAAAACGGTAAATTTTCACCTGCCAAATATGAGCAGGTGCTGCGTGCGCAAGGGATGAACCCGACGACCTTTGAACAGAATCTGCGTCGTGACCTGACGCAGCAGATGCTGGTTAACGGGGTTGCTGCAACAACCCAGATCTCCAAGACGCAGCTGAATCAGATCATTTCGGCGGAGACTCAAGAGCGAGAGGTCTCGGTGGCTATGGTATCGGCAAGTGATTACCTCAAGTCTGTGAGTGTGACGGATGAAGCCGTTCGCCAGTTCTATGAATCGAACCCGAAGCAGTTCCAGACACCGGAGCGCGTTAAGGTGGCTTATGTGGTGCTGAGTGATCCGAAGGTTGTAGCCAAGGAATCAGAAAATTTCAGCAATATGGTTTACGAACAATCCGACAGCTACAAAGATGTCGCAAAAGCGCTCAATTTGAAGGTGGAGGAGAGTGCATGGATTAGTGCTAATGGGCAGGGTGCTCAAGGCGTGTTGGCCAATCCCCAAGTGCTGCAAACGATCTTTAATCCGGCCAGCTTGAAAGACAAGCGCAATAGCGCGGCAATTGAAATTGCCCCAAACGTGCTGTTATCAGTGCGCGTGACCACCTATGAGCCGGTTGGTTTGCGTGCTTTTGACTCTGTTGCATTGGATATCAAAACCTATCTCACGCGCAAAGCTGCCGTTGAAAAAGCAACCGCAGAGGGTGAAGCGAAGCTGGCTGAACTCAAATCGGGTAAATCGCCTGCAGATCTGAAATGGTCAGCAACCAAGACGGTGAGTCGTCTGCAGCCTGGTGGGTTGCCTGGAGATGCTGTTCAGCTCGTCGGTGGCGCTGATGTTTCCACCTTGCCAGCCTATGTAGGTGGTCAATCGGGCGGTGAAGGTTATGCCTTATACAAAGTCAGCGCGGTTAAGAACGGTGCGGCTTTGAATGATGAAAAGCGTGCGCAGATCGCTATGGCCTACCAGCGTTTTGTGCAGCAGGCCGATGTGGTGAGTCTGATGGTGGCTTTGCGCGACCGACACCCTGTGAAGATCGCGAAACGTCCGGAAGCTGATAAACAATAATCTGTCTGAGCAGATACAAAAAAGCCAGGGATAACCCTGGCTTTTTTGCTGTTGCAGCCGAAGAATTAAACTTCTTCGTGACCCAGTGCAGTGATGTTGAAGCCCGAATCCACATAAGTTATTTCACCGGTCATGCCGCTGGCAAGATCAGACAGCAGGAAGGCAGCGACATTGCCCACTTCATCGGTGGTCACGTTGCGGCGGAGCGGGGCAACCTTGGCATTGTGCGCCAGCAGCTTGCCGAAGTTACCGATGCCGGACGCTGCCAGCGTTTTGATCGGGCCGGCAGAAACGGCATTAACACGGATGCCTTGTGGGCCCATGGCAACGGCCATATAACGTGTTGCGGCTTCCAGGCTGGCCTTGGCCATGCCCATGACGTTGTAGTTGGGCATAACGCGCTCGGCACCCAGATACGACAGAGCCAGGAGCGCTGGATTGTTTCCCTTCAGCAGCATTGGGCGTGCTGCTTTGGCCAGTGCTGCATAGCTGTAGGCAGATACATCGTGGGCAATGCTTGAAGCTTCACGGGTAATGGCATCGAGGAAGTCCCCTTCCAGTGCTTCGGCAGGTGCGTAGGCAACAGAATGAACCAGACCATCGAGGCCGTCCCATTCTTTGCCTAGCAGCACAAATAGTTCTTCGATTTCTTTGTCGCTACTGACATCACATGGGAACACCAGCTTGCTGTCGAATTCTTCGGCGAACTTGCTAACGCGATCGATAAAACGTTCGTTCTGGAAGGTGAACGCCAGGATGGCACCTTCACGATGACAGGCCTTGGCAATGCCATAAGCAATGGAATGTTTGGATAGCAGACCGGTGATCAGAATGCGCTTGCCAGCGAGAAAACCCATGTTGACTCCTCGAACGCCGCTACGCGGCATGGGGGGATAAATAATAAGCTTCTAATTATACTTCGAAGAAGGGCTAGATCAGTTAGACTTCTACACATGGTTTTTTTGTCATTTTCGAAGTGTTGCAGACATTTTTGCCTGTTTTGGGGCGCAGCACTGCTGTTAACAGCCTGTGGCAGCGAATGGAATGACCCGTATCCAGCATCAGATCGTGGCGTCAACCGCCTATACAGCGCCTTCGCCGAGCGACCAAAGCATCTGGATCCGGCCGTATCGTATACCGATAACGAAATTGCTTTTATTGCTCAGATTTACGAGCCGCCCCTGCAATATAAGTATCTAGAGCGGCCTTATACGCTGATGCCGACCACTCTGGCGGCAATGCCTAAGGTCCATTATTACGACAAGGCAGGCAAGAGCCTGCCTGATTCTGCGAATGGGGATCTGGTCGATCGTACGATTTACCGGCTTAAGTTGAAACCGGGCATTCAGTATCAACCGCATCCGGCATTTAGTCGTGATGCCTCGGGTAGCCTTCGTTATATGGCATTGGATTCCGAGCAGGTGCGACTGCTGCAATCGGCGAGTGGGCCTATGGCGTTACCTGATCCGGGTACACAAACGCTCAAAGCACAGGATTACGTTTATCAGATCAAACGCCTGGCTAATCCTGCGGTTCATTCACCCATTTTTGGCACGATGGCCGAGCATATTGTGGGTCTTAAAGAACTCTCGGCCAATATTAAAGAGGCAGCCCTGGCGCAACCGGGCAGCTGGATCGATCTCGATACCCTGGAATTGCCCGGCGCTGTCGCGCTAGATGATCAAACGATAGAAATAACGCTGTCCGGGAAGTACCCCCAGTTCATCTACTGGCTGGCCATGAATTTCTTTGCCCCGGTGCCCCGTGAAGTCGATCAGTTC
>JBDLTI010000077.1:0-6428 GCA_039805865.1 Pseudomonadota bacterium
CGTGTGGGAAGTCGCCTAGGCAGCCGCTGCGTACCGCAAGGTGCGGGGAGGAAAGTCCGGGCTCCATTGAGCAGGATGCCGGCTAACGGCCGGGCACCGTGAGGTGACGGAAAGTCCTACTGGAAGCAGTGGGCAGCAATGGTGAGTGTCTGAGTCCGGTTCGTCCCGTCTCATTGTTGCTGGCAACAGAAAGCAAACCGCCGATGGCGTCAGACGCCAGGTAAGGGTGAAAGGGTGAGGTAAGAGCTCACCGCGTCCGGGGACAACGCCGGACGGCACGGTAAACCCCATCCGGAGCAAGACCAAATAGGGAAGCATGGCGTGGCTCGCGTCGCTTCCGGGTAGGTTGCTTGAGCGTTTCGGTAACGGATCGCCTAGAGGAATGGCTGCCACGCAGCCGGGTACGCCCGGTTGTGCACAGAACCCGGCTTATCGGGCGACTTTCCAATCTGATTTTATTTAATTGATGAATCGCCATCCCAAAATAGGGGTGGCGATTTTTTTGCGCTCAGCCAAAAATATTTTTGTGGATAACTTTGTGGGTTTTCTTAATCAGGTACTTTAAGTGCCGATTTTGGTCCATTGATTTATATGGATATTTTTTGTGACGATCAACTGCAAAAAGTGCGCTAACCCCTTGTTGTCATTAGAAAAAATGTGAAAAAAGACGTTGACCTGGTTATTTTTGTTCTATAAAGTGGAAAAAAGTGGGGAAAAGTGGGAAACCGCTGATCCGAATCCTATTTCACAGGTCAACAAAAACGGTCATGTCCTTTCAAGGTGCTATCGCTCTGACGCTTGATGCCAAAGGTCGGCTCGCCATTCCGGCGCGTCACCGTGGCGCGCTGTCGGCTGCGTTGGCCGGGCGTGAAGTGACCGCCGAGTCTGGTGGTCTGATTCTGACCGCGCACCCGCATAAGTGTTTACTGTTGTATCCAGAGCCTGCGTGGGCGCCGATTCGTGATCGCATCCTCAAGGCGCCAAGTTTTGATACGCGTTCCGCAGCGCTCAAGCGCGTGCTGATTGGTAATGCCCGTGAAGAAGCGATGGATTCGGCAGGTCGTTTGCTGGTGGCCCCAGAGCTGCGTGAATTTGCTGGTCTGGAACGTAAGGTGTGGATGGTGGGTCTAGGTTCGCACTTCGAATTGTGGAGCGATGCCGGTTGGCAAGCTCAAAATGCAGCCGCTGTAGAGGTGCTGCAATCTGCTGAGCCGCCTGCCGGCTTCGAGGACTTCGCACTGTGATGAACCGCGTCGAGGTGAGTAGCCCTACGCCTCGCGCCCCCAGTGTCTCCGCCGCCTCTGCAGAATCAGTCAGTCCTGTGTCCGAATTTCATCAAACCGTATTGCTCGACGAAGCCGTTGAGGCGTTGGCAATTCGTCCGGATGGTTGCTATATCGACGCTACCTTTGGTCGAGGCGGTCATTCCCGAAAGATTCTGTCGCAGCTCGGCCCGCAAGGTCGGCTGTTGTCGCTCGATCGTGACCCGCAGGCGATTGCTGCGGGCGCCTTGTTCAATGACCCGCGTTTTACGCTGGCGCACACAGCGTTTGCAGGAATGGCGCAAGCAGCGGCGGATGCTGGTATGACGCAGGTCGACGGCGTGTTGTTCGACCTGGGTTTGTCATCGCCACAGCTGGATACGGCATCGCGTGGATTTTCTTTCCGGTTCGATGCGCCCCTGGATATGCGCATGGACACCACGCGTGGGCAAACAGCGGCGGACTGGTTGGCAGAAGTCGATGAAAAAACTTTGGCGGAGGTAATTAAGGACTATGGCGAAGAACGGTTTGCTGTCTCGATTGCAAAGAAGATTGTGGCTACTCGGACCGAGTGTCCTATCACCACAACAGGGGAGCTTGCAGCGCTCGTACGTTCGTGCGTGCGCACCCGTGAGCCCGGCCAGGATGCGGCGACGCGCACCTTCCAGGCTGTACGGATTTATCTCAATCAAGAGCTCGGCCAGCTGGCGTTAACGCTGCCGCAGGCAATGGATCTGCTCAAGCCGGGTGGTCGCCTGGCAGTGATCAGTTTCCATTCGCTGGAAGATCGCGTGGTAAAGCGTTTCCTTCAGGTAGGTGCGAAACCGATTGAGCCGCCCAAGGGTGTACCGCTCACCGCCGCCCAGTTGCCTAAGCCCAAGCTTGCGGTGATTGGCAAGCCGGTGAAGGCAACTGCTGCAGAAGTGGCTGCTAACCCGCGTGCGCGTAGTGCCATTATGCGCATCGCAGAAAAGCTGGCGGCTTAACCGTGCGTCGGCTCAATCTCCTCCTTATTGTTGTAGTGCTGGTGTCATCGATTGGTGTTATTACCAGCCAGCATCAGGCACGCAAGCGTTTGCAGGCGCTGGAGCAGGAGCGGGATCGCACCAATAATCTGGACGTTGAGTTTGGTCAGCTTCAACTGGAGATGTCTTCCTGGGCAGCGCACACGCGCATTGAAAAGATCGCGCGTGAAAAGCTCGGCATGCAGCCGCCGGACATGAAGAAAGTGCAAAAGCTGGGAGGTGGGCAATGAGTCGTAAAGACCATCGCTTTACCGAAAGCCCGGTGTTGAAAGACCAGCTCGCGAGCTGGCGTATTCATTTAGTATCGGCAGTAATTTTTGGTGCGCTGCTGGCATTGGTCGGGCGCGCCTTTTATCTGCAGATGATCAATGAAGATTTTCTGCAGGCGCGGGGCGATGTGCGTTATCGCCGTGTGCTGGAAATTCCTGCATCGCGCGGCAAGATCCTCGATCGCCATGGCGACATGCTGGCGCAATCGACACCAATGCGCGCGGTTTGGGCAACGGCGGATGCCAAGCTGGATCCTGAGCAGTTAAAAGCGCTCGGAGATCTGCTGGAGATGAATCCGAAAGCGATTGAGAAGAAGCTGAACGGCGACAAAAACTTTGTCTACCTGAAGCATCAGGTGTCGCCAGATGCTGCTGCGCGTATCGCAGCCTTGAAGCTGCCCGGTATCCAGATGGATCGCGAATACAGCCGCTTTTATCCCGCGGGTGACATGGTCGCGCACATGGTGGGTTTTACGGGTAAGGATGACAAAGGCCAGGAAGGTGTTGAGCTGGCATTTGAGTCACGACTCGTCGGTGCCAATGGTGAGCGCACCGTGATTAAAGATCGTCGTGGGCAGATCGTCGAAGAAGTCGGTTCAGAGCGTCCGCCACAGGACGGTGAAGATATCCAGTTGGCCATCGATGCCAAGATTCAGTTCATTGCTTTCAATGCGCTGCGCAACGCTGCAGAAAAATTCAACGCCAAAGGCGGTAGCGCCATCGTAGCCGATATTAAAACGGGTGAAATTCTGGCGTTGGCCAACTGGCCAACCTATAACCCCAATAACCGTTCGCAGCTTTCCGGTGGTCAGCTGCGTAATCGCGCCGTGACCGATAGCTTTGAACCGGGTTCGACCATGAAGCCGTTCATTGCAGCCTTGGCGCTGGATCGCGGCAAGTACAAGTTCGACTCCATCATCAATTGCGCGCCGGGCAAGATGACGATTGGTACGGCAACGATTAGCGATGCCCATCCGCATGGCGCGTTGACCTTGGCGCAGGTGATTCAGAAGTCGTCGAATATCGGTGCAACGAAGATTGCATTGGGCTTCCCCTCGGAAGATATGTGGACGATGTTCTCGAAGGTGGGATTTGGTAAGCCGCTAGGCCTGGGGTTCCCGGGTGAAGTGGGCGGCCGCTTGCGCCCATGGCAGACCTGGAAACCGATTGAACAGGCAACCATGTCATATGGCCACGGCATCTCCGTCACCGTAGTGCAATTAGCACATGCCTACATGGCGTTTGCGCGTGATGGTGACCTGGTACCGTTGTCGTTGCTGAAGACCAACGGGCAAGTGCCAGGCGTGCCGGTGTTTGCACCAGAGACATCGCGCCAGGTGCGTCTGATGCTGGAAATGGTTGTCAGCCCCGAAGGCACCGCGAAAAAAGCGGCTGTGCCGGGCTATCGCGTCGGTGGAAAAACGGGGACGGCGCATAAGCTGGTCGGTGGGCGTTATGCAAATAAATACCTGGCTTCCTTTGTAGGGATTGGCCCGATTTCAGATCCGCGCTTGGTTGTGGGTGTGGTGGTCGATGAGCCTATCGGTGCGCACTATGGTGGCGACGTGGCGGGCCCGGTGTTCTCGGAAGTCATGGGTGGCGCCTTGCGTACCCTAGGTGTGCCTCAGGACCAGGAATCGACGCCAGCCGCGCTGAAGGTATCTGCAACGCCTGCTGAACCAACAGCAGCGCCGGCCAAAAAGAAGGGGGCGCACTAATGACGCCGCTCTCGACGCGTGAAGATGTGCTGAGCTGGGTGCTGGCTCAAGGGCTGCGGCCAACGGGCGTGTGTGCAGATAGCCGTCGCGTACGTGCGGGCGATCTCTATGTCGCCGAAGTTGCAGAAACCGGTGCGCGCGCAGTCTATGCGCGCGATGCATTGGCCAATGGTGCGTGTGCGGTATTGTGGTCAGATGATTTGCCATTGTGCGAAACCGAGTTCGGTAGCGCACCCGTCGTTGCAGTGAGTAACTTGCATGCCCTGGTCGGCCCGATTGCCCAGCAGGTCTACGGCAACCCGAGCACGCATTTGCGCGTCCTGGCGGTAACGGGCACAAACGGCAAGACGACGATTACTCAATGGCTGGCGCAGACGATGCCAGGGCGTTGTGCGGTCATTGGCACCCTCGGCGCGGGTTATCCGGATGCGATGGTTGAAACCGGCTTTACTACGCCGGACGCAGCTCAATATGCCCACCTGTTAGCCGACTTTGTTGAAGATGGCGCAACCGCTTGTGCGGTTGAGGCCAGTTCGATTGGTATTGAAGAATCGCGCATGGCCGGTAGCGTTATTGATTGCGCCGTATTCACCAATCTGACGCGAGATCATCTGGATTACCACCGGACGATGGCAGCCTATGCTGCGGCCAAGGCAAAATTGTTTGCATGGCCAGGGTTGCGTGCGGCGGTCATTAACTACGACGATGCCTTTGGCCAGACGCTGATTGAACAAACCGCTGCAACACTGGTGGTGGGTTATGGGCTCAGTGCCCGGCCTCAAGGGCTGTCAGCTTCTGCGGGCTGGGTTGGCGCGGAATCTGTAGAAACAACGGCGCAAGGCATGAGTGCCACGCTGGTGTTTGGCGATGAACGCCTAGCATTTACGACACGGATTATCGGTCGTCATAATCTGTCGAACCTACTGGCCGTTGCGGCAGTGCTTAGTGCGCAAGGTCTGGCGCCGGCAGAGATTATTGTCGAGTTGGGTAAATTGCAACCACCGGCCGGACGCATGGCTTGTTTGGGTGGTAATGCTGCGCCGTTGGTGGTGGTCGATTATGCGCACACGCCGGATGCGCTTGCGAATATTCTCGTCGCGCTGCGTGATGTTACTCAGGCCCGAGGTGGCAAGCTCTTCTGCATATTTGGTTGCGGCGGCGATCGCGATCCGGGCAAGCGTCCGGAGATGGGTCTTGTTGCGGCTGCCGGTGCCGATATTATTTGCATCACCTCGGATAACCCGCGTTGGGAATCGCCGGCCGATATTCTGCAAGCGATTGCTTTCGGAGCGCCATCGGCACGCATGATCGAAGATCGTGCACTGGCGATTCAGCAAGTCATTGCCGAAGCGGCTGCTGAAGATGTGGTGCTGCTCGCCGGTAAGGGCCATGAAACCGAGCAGGAAATTCGTGGTCAGCGTTACCCCTTTGATGATGCGATTCATGCCAAGGCAGCCTTAGCAGCCTGGAATGAGCGGCAGTTGGCCGGAGCAGAGGTCTGATATGGCAATGAAGCCGATGCGCTCCGTTCGTCTTTCCGAGGCCGTGCCGCTCTCGCTGGTGACCGACTGGTTGTCGGCTGCGCTGCCCGCCGCTTCGGCTGGCCTGATGGTGCAGGGTGTGTCAACGGATACGCGAACCCTGCAGCCGGGGGATCTGTTTATTGCCTTGCGCGGTGAGCAATTTGATGCGCATGAGTTTCTGGAAGATGTCCGCGAGGCGGGTGCCGTTGCTGCGGTGGTTGAGTCGGGGCACCCGATGCTCTCTTCGCTGGCGCTCGATGGTTGGCCGCTGATTGTTTGTGACGATACGCGCCACGCCTTGGGCGCGCTGGGGCAGGCATGGCGTCAACGCTTCAGCCTTCCCGTGGTTGCCGTGACCGGGTCTAACGGTAAAACAACGACCAAAGAATTGGTGACGCATCTATTTGCGGCTGCAGTAGGTGCTGATGCCGTGCTGAGCACCCTAGGCAATTTCAATAACGAGATCGGTTTGCCGCTCACGCTGCTGCGTTTGAGCGCCGAGCACCGTTATGCAGTTATTGAATTAGGTATGAGCCATCCCGGTGAAATTGCTGCCTTGGCGCAATTGGCGCAGCCATCTATCGCCATCGTAACGAATGCCCAGCGCGCACATCTGGAGGGCATGGGTTCG
>JBDLTI010000078.1:0-5892 GCA_039805865.1 Pseudomonadota bacterium
ATCGGCGCGTTTGCAGAAACGGTAATAGCCAGCACTTTTAACGTTTTCGGCAATATTGACCATGTGAATCACCCGGCAATTGGCATCTTTTTCAGTATCCGGATACGGGGTGAGGGTACCAAAAGCGCCTGTGCCGGGATTGCTCCATTTGATCTCTGTGCCGTCCTTGGCTTTGAGCGCCTCCTGGGCAGCCTGATTGAAAAACTCGGCATCCTGATCCGTAAAACGGGACGTGGCCTGATCCGCCATAAATGCCATGTTGGCAGCGTGTGAAACGCCGCTACCCAATAGTGCCAGCGCGGTACCGAAGGCTAAAAGGATTTTTTTACGCATAGAAGTACTCCCGGGGCGATATCGTAATCGGTGGGTTTAGCCACGTGTGCTGGCTTGTCCAGCCACTTCAACCAGAGTTACCGGTGGCAGCTGCTGCCAGCCTTGTTTGCGGTGTTCGGCGATAACCGTCGTGAAAACGCCGCCACGTACATAGAATTTTGCGGTCAGACGCATGAAACGGGGCTGCGTGGCCACAACTAGGTCATCCAGAATCCGGTTGGTCACGGCTTCATGAAAAGCGCCTTCGTCCCGGAAGCTCCACATGTATAACTTGAGGCTTTTGAGCTCTACGCAAAGCTGATCCGGAATGTAGTCGAGGATCAATGTGGCAAAGTCTGGCTGCCCGGTTTTAGGACAAAGACATGTAAATTCAGGGATTTCCATGTGAATCGTGAAATCGCGCTGAGGAGTCGGGTTCGGGAAGGTCTCTAGGGACTTGCTTGGTTGGGTGCTCATAGGTGAAAGCTCTTCTGTGTCAGGTTCTCTGCAACTGATATTATAAGCAGCCTTTACCGGTAGTTCAGCCATATTCTGGGCTGATTACCTAATAACTACGTCCGCCAACGGGCGCATCACGAAATATGCGACTTACCAAGCTTAAACTTGCCGGCTTTAAATCCTTCGTCGATCCGACCAATGTCGAACTTCCTGGCCAATTGATTGGTGTGGTGGGTCCGAATGGCTGCGGCAAATCCAATATTATGGATGCGGTGCGCTGGGTGCTCGGAGAGAGCCGGGCTACCGAGCTGCGCGGCGAATCGATGCAGGACGTGATTTTTAATGGCACGACGTCTCGCAAGCCCGTGTCACGCGCTAGTGTTGAGATGGTGTTCGACAACACACTGGGCCGCGCCGTAGGGCAATGGTCTCAATATGCGGAGCTTTCGGTAAAGCGTGTGCTGACCCGAAATGGTCAGTCGGATTACTTCATTAATAATCTTAAGGTGCGTCGCAAAGATGTGACGGATCTATTTATGGGTACTGGTCTAGGCCCACGTGCTTACGCTATTATCGGCCAGGGTACCGTTTCCCGGATTATCGAAGCAAAACCCGAAGAGTTGCGGGTTTTTCTGGAAGAAGCCGCCGGTGTTACCCGCTATAAAGAACGCCGTAAAGAAACCGAAGGTCGTCTTTCGGATACCCGTGAAAACCTGGCACGACTGGAAGATATCCGACAGGAGTTGGGCTCCCAGATTGGCCGCCTTGAGAGCCAAGCCGAGGTTGCCGAGCGTTACCAGAGCCTGCAGGCTGAACTGATTAGCACCCAGCAGAAGCTGTGGTCAGTGAAGTTGCAAGAGGGTCGCACCGATGCACAATCATTGTCTTCTGGCCTTGCCGCTGCCCAGACCGAACTGGAAGAAACGGTTGCCCGCCAGCGCAATATCGAAGCCGAGTTAGAAACCCTGCGCGAAGCTTATTACACCGCCAACGATCTGGTTCAAACGGCGCAAAGTGCTTTCTTCAGCATTAATGCAGAAGTCGCCACCATTGAAGCTGATATTCGTCATCGACAGGAAACCCGGCGTAATCTCGAAGCCCGTTTGCAGCAGCTGATGGTGGATCGAGAAAGCTGGAAGCAGCGCCAGATTCAAGCCGAAGAAGATCTGGTTCGTTGGACCGAGCTGCAGGAACATGCCGCAATGCGTCTGGCGCAGAACCAGGAGATGCTGGAGCGTGCTCAGGAAGGGTTGCCCGCTTTTGAAGATGCCGAACGCGAAGCGCAGGCACAGGCCAGCCAATTCCGTGGCGAGTTGTCCGGTTTGGAGCAGCGTTTGCAGGTGGCACAGGCTAACCGGAGCAACGCAGAGCGCAACCTGGCGCGGATTGTCCAGCAGATCGAACGCTTGCAGCGCGATGAGTCGGCGCTAAACCCACCGGACGCAGACCAATTACAAGCGCTGGCAGAGCAGCGTGAATCGGCTGCCATGGCGCTGGCAGAATTGCAGGAACAACAGGCAGTTGCAGCAGACAGCCTGACAACCGCCGAACAGAATCTACAGGAGTCTACGGACCAGCAGCGGACTTTGCAGCAGGAGTTCACCCAGACGCAGGCGCGCCATCAGGCATTAAAGCAACTGCAGGAACGCGTGCAGGCGAGTGGCTCGTTACCAGACTGGTTACGTAAAGCCGGTTTGCAGGAGCGTCCCGCCCTCTGGCAGAAGATTCGTGTAACCAGCGGCTGGGAGCTTGCCGTTGAAGCCGTATTGCGCGATCGTTTGAAAGCCGTGGCCTGTGGCCAGCAGGATTTGCCTGAGCTGGATCGTTGTTTTGCCGAGCCGCCCTCATTACGTTTAACCCTGTTGATGCCAGAGACGAATAATGTTTCGGCAGCGGATCATGCAGATGCATTGATGGGCCAGGTGGAATGTCTGGATGGTCAGATTAAGCCGGTTTTGGCCCGTTGGCTTGCCGGGGTGAAAACGGCGCCGTCTCTAGAAGCCGCACGTGCCCTGCAAAACCAGTTGTCCGCGGAAGATTCCATTGTCACGCCGCAAGGCCATTTGCTGGATCGCTATAGCGTTACCTTCTTTGCGCCAGACGCCGCTGATCATGGACTGTTAGAGCGTCAGCAAGAATTAGAGGCGACTCAGGCGCGGGTCGAAGCACTGACGACACCTTTAGATGAGGCCAATGCACGTGTAGAAGCCGCACGTGAAACACTACGGTCTACACGGTTGACTCTGGATGGCTTGCGTCAGCAAGCGCAATCGGCCCAGGCAGAGCAGAATCGTCATGCGATTGAACATGAAAAACTCGCTCAGGCGGTTCGTCACTACGAAGAGCGTGTGCGATCACTGAATGCCGGTCGCGATGAACAACAAGCCGAGTTGCAGACAGAGCAACAGCGCCTGGAAGAGCAGAGTGCCTTGCTGCAAAACCTGGAGTCGGCCGTGGCTGTTGCTCAAAGCTCTTTGAGTGAACGCCTTTCTGTGCGAGAAACTGCTAGTCGGGCGCTGCGCGATGCGCGCGATGCCATGGTTAAAGTTGAACGCGATGTGCAGGAGGCCGAGTTTTCCTGTCGTGAATGCCAGAGCCGTCTGGATGATCTTAGGAACCAGGCGCGACTTTCCGTAGAGGAGTGCCGTCGTATTGAAGACAGCACCGTACAGGCGAAGTCCGAGCTTGAAGGTGCCGATGGCGATGAACTGCGCGAAAAGCTGGAAACGGCACTCGGCCTGCGTACGGAGAAAGAACAGGCATTAGCCGAAATTCGGGATGCGGCAGAAAGCAAAGCAAGTGAATTGCGCACCCTGGAGGAAAGCCGGATGCGTATGGAGCATCAGCTGGAACCGGTGCGGGCACGCATTAATGATCATCAATTGAAACATCAGGCTGCCGAGTTAGCCGCCGCCCAGTACGAAGGGTTATTGACCGAAGCCGGTTGTACACCAGAGCAGATTGAGGTGCTGGTGGCAGGGATTGGTGACGTGAAGGCCGGACCGCTGCAGTCGACCATTACCCGCGTGCAACGCGAGATCGAAGCGATGGGTCCGGTTAACCTGGCGGCTCTGGTCGAATTGAATTCTGCACTTGAGCGCAAAACCTATCTGGATGCGCAGTCTGAAGATCTCCTGTTGGCTATGGAAACGCTGGAAAATGCGATCCGTCGCATTGACCGCGAAACCCGGACACTGCTCCAGACAACCTTCGATGCCGTTAATCAGCATTTTGGCACCTTGTTCCCGAGCCTGTTTGGCGGTGGAGAGGCGCGCCTGATCATGACGGGCGACGAGATTCTTGATGCAGGCGTTCAGGTCATGGCCCAACCGCCGGGTAAGAAGAATTCGACGATTCATTTGTTGTCGGGTGGTGAGAAAACGCTCACGGCGATTGCGCTCGTATTCTCGTTATTCCAGTTGAATCCGGCACCATTCTGCTTGCTCGATGAGGTTGATGCGCCACTGGATGATGCCAACACGGTCCGTTTCTGCGAGATGGTGAAGCGTATGGCAGATAAAACCCAGTTCCTCTTTATTAGTCACAATAAGATTGCGATGGAGATGGGTAATCAGTTGGTAGGCGTGACCATGCAGGAGTTTGGCGTGTCACGAATCGTAGAAGTCGACATGGAAGAAGCGCTGCAAATGCGCGAAACGACAGTAGGTTGATTATGAATGAATTGCAACTGAGTCTTTTAGGTCTGGGCTTGCTCGCCATCATCCTGGTGGTGGTTTACAACCGTTGGGTCGAGCATAAACACCGCAAATTGAATGCGCCTGAGCCTGCAGAGGTGGTTGTTGAAGCTGTGGAAGAGGGCGTTAGCTCAGATCGGCAAGAACCTGTGTGGAATCATGGGGAAGCCGATGGTGATATGACCGCTGTGGATTTGCCCGCAGAGCCGGCCAGTTCAGAATCTTCCGCAGCGGTGCCAGAACCTATCGCAGCGCTGACTGAGGTTGAGTCGTGGATTGATGCCATCGCGACGCTACGTTTCTATGAACCGCGTACGGCGGGTTCTATTCGCGACACCCTGAATCAAATGGGCGCAGAACGTTTTGAGCGTGTCGATTTCTATTCGGGTGATGGTTGGCATGCTGCCGATGTGCTACCCAATTCAGCCATCGTCAGTAATTTGCGGGCGCGAATGCAGCTGGCGTCCAGACGTGGTCCGGTATCACCGGATAGTCTCCATGAATGGATGCGCTCACTGGAAAGTCTGGCTCAAATGCTCTCGGCAGGACTTTCTGTAGAGTCTGAAGCCACTTTGATTGATCGGGCGGCTAATCTTGATGCCTTCTGCGTGCGGGTTGATGCCCTGATTAGCCTGAATCTGAAGGCACGTCAGGATATGGAGAATACCCTCGAGAAATTGGCGTCGAGCGCATCGGCAATGTCGCTTATCGGTGAATTACCAAATTATGCCCGTCTGAGTGCTGCGGGGCTGATTGATTTTCAGCTGCAGGCAGATCAAAGCGCCTCACTCGTTAGCCTGGTTATGGACTTCCCGCATGTGCTGCGTCCCGATGCCGTGGTTGTTGAAATGCTGGATTTAGCACGCACACTGGCGACCACGCTGGATGCGGACATTGTTGATGATGCCGGACGCCCAATGAGCGAAGAGGGCATGGCGTTGTTGGTCAATCAGGTGATTCGTCTGAATGCCATGCTGCAAGCCCAGGGTATTGAACCGGGGTCTGCATTGGCGCTTCGCCTCTTCTCCTGATTGGTTCGGTGCAGGACGCATTTGATTTTAGCGTTCCCGAACAATCGGGGACATCAACATCCGGCCAGGGTGTCGCCGATCATATTGCTTCGTTGCGTGCGCTGCTAGACCGCTATGCGCACGCCTATTATGTCTGTGACGCACCCGAAGTGCCCGATGCTGAATATGACCGCCTTTTTCGTGAGCTTGAGGCACTTGAGGCTGAAAACCCTGCATTAGTAACGGATGAGTCACCAACGCAGCGTGTTGGTGCAAAACCCCTGGCTGCCTTTGAAGCCGTGACGCATCAAACACCGATGTTGTCGATTAACAATGCATTTAGTGTTGAGGAAGTAGCAGCTTTTGATCGGCGATGCCGAGAGACGCTGGATTTGTCAGACACAGCACCACCGATC
>JBDLTI010000079.1:0-5443 GCA_039805865.1 Pseudomonadota bacterium
TATGGCGATCACCTTGCAGGTAAATTTTTTAGCATTGGCGAAAAGAACCTGAGATGGCGACTGAAAACGTAGCGAACGCAGCGGCCCACAGCGGCCCAACCCAGGGTGAATACATTGTTCACCACTTGACCCACCTGAATTCCACGGGTGAGGCGCAGAAGTCTATTGTCGACTTCTCGGTGCTCAATCTGGATTCCTTTATATTTTCCACGGCGCTGGGTATCTTGGCCGTCGCATTGCTGGCCTTTGTGGCGCAGCGCGCTACCGCCGGTGTTCCGGGTCGTCTGCAATCAGCCATTGAAGTGCTGGTGCAAATGGTTGCCGACCAAGCCAAAGGCATTATTCACGACGCCAAGTCCCGCCTGTTCGTTGCACCGTTGGCGCTGACCGTATTCGTTTGGATCTTCTTCCTGAATGCCATGGATCTGCTGCCACTGGATCTGTTTCCGAAGATCTGGTCGACCTATTACGAAGCTTCGGGGCATGACCCGCATCACGCATTCCTGCGTATTGTGCCATCGGCTGACTTGAACATCACGCTGGCCATGGCGCTGGGCGTGCTGATTGTCTGTTTGTACTACAACATCAAAATCAAGGGTATTGGCGGTTGGGTGCATGAGTTGTTTGCAGCCCCATTTGGCTCTCACCCGGTGCTGGCGCCGATCAACTTCCTGATGCAGATGATCGAGTTCGCCGCTAAAACAATTTCTCACGGCATGCGGTTGTTCGGTAACATGTACGCCGGTGAGCTGGTCTTTATGCTGATTGCCCTGATGGGTGCAGCGTGGGCCGGTACGCATTCGTTGTCGGGTGGCCTGCTGTTTGCCGGTCACGTGATTGCTGGTTCCATCTGGGCCATCTTCCACATCCTGATTATTACCCTGCAAGCATTTATCTTCATGATGCTGACGCTGGTGTATGTCGGTCAGGCACACGAATCGCACTAAGTCTCTTAGTTTTGTAGTTGTAGTTCCCGTTTTTCCTTTAGTTTTTCTTTAACCCGCTGTTCTTATCCCTTTCAAGGAGTCGTCATGGAACAAATCCTCGGTCTAGTTGCTCTGGCTTCCGGCCTCATCATCGGTCTCGGTGCTATCGGTGCCTGTATCGGTATCGGCATCATGGGTTCGAAGTATCTTGAAGCTTCGGCTCGTCAGCCAGAACTCATGAACGAACTGCAAACCAAGATGTTCCTGCTTGCTGGTCTGATCGACGCCGCATTCCTGATCGGTGTTGGTATCGCGATGATGTTCGCGTTTGCTAACCCGTTCGTGCTGAAGTAATCCTGAACAACCTTTTTCAGGAGGGCACGTAGCGTGAACTTAAACGCAACATTATTCGCCCAGCTCATCGTCTTCTTCATACTCGTATGGTTCACGATGAAGTTTGTCTGGCCGCCGATTACGAAGGCGCTAGATGATCGTGCGAAAAAAATCGCTGATGGCCTGGCTGCAGCAGAACGTGGCAAGCATGAGCTTGAGCTTGCCAGCAAGCGTTCGGCTGAAGTTGTGCGCGAAGGCAAAGAAAAGTCGGCTGATGTTCTGGCTAACGCTGAAAAGCGTGCAATCCAGATCATTGAAGATGCCAAGGCTCAGGCCAAGGTTGAAGCTGATCGTATCGTGGCGGCTGCCCGCGGTGATGTCGAGCAAGATATTGTTCGTGCCCGTGAACAGCTTCGTGATCAAGTTGCTGCGCTGGCGGTAGCGGGTGCTGAAAAGATTCTCCGTAAGGAAATCAATGCAAGCGCCCACGCAGAAATTCTGGTTGCCATCAAGCAAGGTCTGTAACCAATGGCTGAATCCCTCACCGTAGCCCGTCCTTACGCCGAAGCGGTCTTCCGCCTCGGTCGCGAGTCAAGCGCGCTAGCCGACTGGAGTGGTTGGCTAGCCCGTCTGTCGCTGATTGCCAATGAATCGGCAATGCGGGACTGCTTTGGCAATCCGAAGCTGAATTCCCGTCAAGTCACTGACCTTGTGGTGGGCGTGCTCGGGGTGGAAGCCCCGCAGGCGCTGTCACGTTTTATCGAGGTGCTCGCCGAAAACGGGCGCCTGGCACTCCTTCCCGAAATCCAGTCTCTTTTCGAAGAACTGAAGTCGGAAGAAGAAGGCGTGAAGGAAGCACTGATTGTTAGTGCATTCCCGATGGACGATGCCCAGGTTGCTCAGGTACTGCCTGCACTGGAACAGCATTTCTCTTCAAAGCTCAAGCCGCGCGTTACCGTGGACTCATCGCTAATTGGCGGAGTCAAGGTTGAAGTCGGTGACGAGGTGTTTGACGCCTCGGTGCGTGGCCAGCTCGACGCAATGGCTGTCGCGTTAAAGAACTAGGAGTTTTCTAAATGCAACTGAATCCTTCTGAGATCAGCGAGCTGATCAAGAGCAAGATTGAGAACCTAGGCCTGGGTGCTGAAACCCGGACCCAGGGTACTGTCGTATCGGTTACTGATGGCATTTGCCGCGTTCACGGTCTGGAAGACGTGATGCAAGGCGAAATGCTTGAGTTCCCGAACGGCATCATGGGTATGGCCCTGAACCTCGAGCGCGACTCTGTCGGTGCCGTGGTCCTTGGCGAATACGAACAAATTTCGGAAGGCGACATCGTTAAATGTACGGGCCGCATTCTGGAAGTGCCAGTTGGTCCTGAGCTGAAGGGTCGTGTTGTTAACGCCCTGGGCCAGCCAATTGACGGCAAGGGTCCGCTGGGTAACAAGCTGACCGACAAGATTGAAAAGGTTGCACCGGGTGTTATCTGGCGTAAGTCAGTATCGCAGCCGCTGCAAACCGGTGTTAAGGCTGTTGACGCCATGGTGCCAATCGGCCGTGGTCAGCGCGAGCTGATCATTGGTGACCGTCAGACGGGTAAGACCGCTGTCGCGATCGACACCATCATTAACCAAAAGGGTCAGGGCGTAACCTGTATCTACGTTGCTGTGGGTCAGAAGGCTTCGACCATCGCCAACGTGGTGCGCGCTCTGGAAGAGCACGGCGCTCTGGAATACACCATCATCGTTGCTGCTACCGCATCGGATCCGGCTGCTATGCAGTTCATCGCGCCGTACTCGGGTTGCACGATGGGTGAATACTTCCGTGACCGCGGTGAAGATGCCCTGATCATTTATGACGATCTGACCAAGCAAGCTTGGGCTTACCGTCAAATCTCCCTGCTGCTACGTCGCCCACCAGGCCGCGAAGCTTACCCGGGCGATGTGTTCTATCTGCACTCACGTCTGCTGGAGCGTGCTGCTCGCGTTAGCGAAGAGTACGTAGAAAAGCTGACCAATGGCGAAATCAAGGGCAAGACCGGTTCGTTGACCGCGCTGCCAGTGATTGAAACCCAGGCAGGTGACGTTTCGGCATTCGTTCCGACCAACGTTATTTCGATTACCGATGGCCAGATCTTCCTGGAAACCGACCTCTTCAACGCAGGTATCCGTCCGGCCATTAACGCCGGTATCTCGGTATCGCGCGTGGGTGGTGCGGCACAGACCAAGATCGTTAAGAAGCTGTCGGGCGGTATCCGTACCGACCTCGCCCAGTATCGTGAACTGGCTGCCTTCGCGCAGTTTGCTTCGGATCTGGACGATGCAACCCGCAACCAGCTGGAGCGCGGTCGTCGCGTTGTGGAAGTGCTGAAGCAGCCACAATACGAACCACTGAACGTTTCCAAGCAAGCTGTGGTGCTGTACGCGATCACCCGTGGCTACGCCGATGATGTGGAAGTGAACCGCGTTCTGGAGTTCACCCGCAGCCTGGTTAGCGAGATCGAGCACAAGAATGCTGCCCTGATGCAAAAAATGGAGCAGACCAAGGATCTGGACGCTGATTCGGAGAAAGCACTCGTTGCTGCCATCGAAGCATTCAAATCTGCTTGGGTCTGATCTAGGAGAGCCTCATGGCCAGCGGCAAGGAAATCCGAACTAAGATCAAAAGCGTAGAAAATACGCGGAAGATCACCAAAGCCATGGAGATGGTGGCGGCATCCAAAATGCGTAAAGCGCAGGAACGGATGCTCAAAGCCCGTCCTTATGGCGAGAAGATCCGCCGCGTTGCTGCGCACCTGTCGCATGCGCTGTCAGAGTACAAGCATCCGTTCCTCGAGAAGCGTGATCAGATCAAAAAGGTCGGCATCATTCTCGTGACATCGGATAAAGGTCTCTGCGGCGGCTTGAACACTAACGTTCTGCGTCAACTCGTGAATAAAATGCGCGAGCTTGATGGCCAGAAGGTCAAGGTTCAGGTCACAGCGATCGGTAGCAAAGGCTTCGCATTCCTCCAGCGCAACGGCGCAGAAATTGCATCGCAAGCCATCGGCCTGGGCGACAACCCGCACATTGACAGCCTGATTGGGCCAGTTAAGGTGCAGATTGACGCCTTCAACGCCGGTGAAATCGATGAACTGCACATTGCCTACACGCGTTTCGTGAACACGATGCGTCAGGAGCCGGTTGTTGAACAACTGCTGCCGCTTGCGGGCGACACGGTGGGTTCGGAGTCGAGCCGCTGGGATTATGTTTACGAGCCGGATGCCAAGTCCGTGATCGATGATCTGCTGGTGCGTTACCTCGAGGCGCTGGTTTACCAGTCCGTCGCCGAGAACATCGCATCGGAACAAAGTGCCCGGATGGTAGCCATGAAGGCTGCTTCCGATAATGCTAAAAACGTGATCGAAGAGCTGAAGCTGGTCTATAACAAGACCCGCCAGGCAGCGATTACGAAAGAGCTGTCCGAGATCGTCAGCGGCGCAGCAGCGGTTTGATTTTTTTAGATTAGGGATATAACGATGAGTCAAGGAACAGTCGTTCAGTGCATCGGTGCTGTGGTTGATATCCAGTTTCCGAAAGAGCACATGCCTAAAGTCTTCGAGGCACTCCGCCTCGACGATAGCGCCAGCAATAGCCTGGTGGAATCGGGTCTGACTTTTGAAGTTCAACAACAGCTCGGTGACGGCATCGCCCGTACCATCGCGCTGGGTTCGACCGACGGTATCCGTCGTGGCATGAAGGTCAACGCCACGGGCGCTCCGATCTCCATTCCAGTCGGCCACGGTACGCTGGGTCGTATCATGGACGTTCTGGGTCGCCCGATCGATGAAGCCGGTCCGATCGAATGTGACGAACTGCGCCCGATTCACCGCGCTGCTCCAGCCTTCGACGAACTGTCGCCATCGGTAGAGCTGCTCGAAACCGGTATCAAGGTGATCGATCTGATCTGCCCGTTTGCTAAGGGCGGTAAGGTTGGCCTGTTCGGCGGCGCCGGCGTAGGCAAGACCGTTAACATGATGGAACTCATCAACAACATCGCCAAACAACACTCGGGTCTCTCGGTGTTTGCCGGTGTGGGTGAGCGTACCCGTGAAGGTAACGACTTCTATCATGAAATGAAGGACTCCAACGTTCTGGATAAGGTTGGCATGGTGTTCGGTCAGATGAACGAACCTCCAGGAAATC
>JBDLTI010000080.1:0-5431 GCA_039805865.1 Pseudomonadota bacterium
GACATGATCTGGATGTCGAGGCCGGTGAGGTCGTGATCGATCAGGTTCTTTTTTACCTTTTTGATCAACTCGGCTTCATGCGGACGGTACGGATCCAGCCAGAAGATAGCAGGGGTGTTCGAATTGCGGGCGCGGGTGACGGCCAGTTTGACCCAGTCGCGGATTGGTTCATCCTTGACCTGGCACATGCGCCAGATGTCGCCCTTCTCAACGTTCTGCGTCAGCAGGACTTCGCCGGTGTCGATGTCGACGATGTTAGCGATGCCGTCTTCGGTGATTTCAAAGGTCTTATCGTGTGAGCCGTATTCTTCGGCTTTCTGAGCCATCAGACCGACGTTCGGTACGGTGCCCATGGTCTTCGGGTCGAAGTTGCCGTTGGTCTTACAGAAGTTGATCATCTCCTGATAGATGCGGGCAAATGTTGATTCCGGCATAACGCACTTGGCATCGTACTGCTTACCATCGGCACCCCACATTTTGCCGCCTGCGCGAATCATGGCTGGCATCGAAGCATCAACAATGATGTCGTTTGGCGAGTGGAAGTTAGTGATGCCCTTGGCCGAGTCGACCATGGCCAGTTTAGGGCGATGCTCTTGGCAAGCATGCAGGTCACGAACGATTTCGTCACGCTTTGATTCTGGCAGGGTCTTGATCTTTTCATACAGATCAACCATGCCATTGTTGACGTTGATGCCCAGCTCTTCAAACAGTTTGCCGTGCTTCTCGAAGGCTTCTTTGTAAAAAATCTTGACGCAGTGACCAAAGACGATGGGGTGCGAGACCTTCATCATGGTGGCCTTAACGTGCAGCGAGAAAAGGATGCCGGAGTTGCGGCAATCTTCTAGTTCTTTCTCGTAAAAGTCACACAATGCTTTCTTGCTCATGAACATCGAGTCGATGATTTCGCCTGCCTGCAATGCTACCTTTTCTTTCAGAACGGTCGCTTTGCCGCCCTTGGCAATCAGCTCCATGCGGACATTGCGTGCTTTGTCCAGGGTCATCGACTTTTCGCCGTGGTAGAAATCACCTGCGTTCATATGTGACACATGCGTTTGCGACCACTGATTCCATTTGCCCATCGAGTGGGGATGTTTGCGAGCAAAGTTTTTCACGGCCTGTGGCGCGCGGCGATCCGAGTTGCCTTCACGCAGTACGGGGTTAACCGCAGAGCCCAGACATTTGCCGTAACGCTTGGCGATGTTCTTTTCTTCGTCTGTCTTTGGGTCATCCGGATAGTTTGGAATGTTGAAACCTTTGGCCTGCAGCTCCTTGACGCAGACTTTGAGTTGACCGACAGAGGCGCTGATATTAGGCAGCTTGATGATATTGGTGTCAGGTTGCAGCGTCAGCTTGCCCAGTTCGGCAAGGGTGTCGGGCACTTTCTGATCATCTTTGAGAAACTCTGAAAACTCGGACAGAACACGGGCCGAAACCGAAATGTCACTTTTGACGATGTCGATACCAGCAGGGGAAGTGAAGGTGCGGATGATTGGCAGAAATGCGCAGGTTGCGAGTAGCGGTGCTTCATCCGTCAGCGTGTAGATAATCTTCGACTTCTTGTCAGCCATGGTGTCCCCTTGAATTCAAGTAGTTATGATGGGCTCGTTGTGCGAGCCTTTTATTGCCTTTTGGTTAATCCGGCGAATTTATGAGTATCCGCACCGGAGGGGCGCTCGTCAATGCATCAGATCCTTAATCGTTCGGTTTTTCAGCACTTTTTTAAACGCCATAAAGACGTTATTTCTTTGGCGCGCGCTTTGTGCAGCGCATCAGTCTGGTTACGGGTTTTAGGGTGGTTAGGCTTAGCGTCCATACGGTCAACGACGCAAAGGCCGCCCGCCTTGATCCAACCCAGCAATTCTTCCCGATGCCGGAGTGTCAGATGTTCGGCGATATCCGAAATGATGAGCCAGGCCTCCCCTGTGCTACTGAGCCTTGAGGCGGCACCGGCAAGGAATCCGCGTAGCATTTGTGAATTAGGGTCGTACACAGCGGCTTCTACCGGGGAGGTGGGTGTGGCCGGGAGCCATGGGGGGTTACAAATGACCAGGTCGGCTTTGGCATCTGAGTTTGGGAATAAATCAGCAGACTGAACTTCGGCCTGATCTGAGAGCCCCAGCCGTTGAATGTTTTCCCGGGCGCAGACCAGTGCACGGGGGTCAAGATCTGTGCCGATCACCTTGGGGATGCCGCGTTGGGCCAGTACACAAGTGAGCACACCGGAGCCTACGCCAATATCAAAGGCGAGCTGACACGGGTTGGGTAGTGATGCTTTGGCAACCAGATCGACATATTCGCCACGGACGGGTGAGAAAACGCCGAAATGCGGGTGGATACGTGCGTTCAGGGCAGGGACAAAGGCCCCCTTTTTACGCCATTCATAAGCGCTCACCAGTGATAGCAACCCACGCAGGCTGATGACGGCGCCACCCGCTTCGGACTGGGCAGGCCCCAGGCCGGCGATGCAGGCTTCAACGACATCCTGGCCACGGCGAAGCGGAATCCGGTAGTCGGCTGTGAGTGGAATGAGCAGGTTGCCCAGAATGTTGGCGCGGCGGCCCTGTTTCAGGCGGTGCTCGGCAAAAGCCTCGGCAGCGGTTGATGGTGTGGGTTGGCTACCACGGCGCGGCGTCTTGTCTGCGCGTCTGGCCAGTGCCTGCAGGAGGTTGCGGGCGTTCTGGTAGTCGCCTTGCCAAAGGAGGGCGTTACCTTCGCGAATTAGGCGAAATGCCGCATCGGCAGCGAGGGTGTCATCTGCAATAACGATTTGCTTTGGTGCGGGCAACCCCGCTTCAGAAATCCAGCGGGCCTGGTGCTCGGTGCCGTTGTGTTGCCAGGAAATAGTGGGCGAATGTTCTACAGACATGCGGCATTGTAGCGACATCCGGCAGCCTGATTTGGAATTAACGACGGTTACGCGTAGCCTTTCGCCTTTCGGATAGGAACCATGGCACTTAAAGCAACCGTCTTCAAAGCAGATTTGCAGGTCGCAAACCTTGATCAGAATCATTTCGGCGATTATTCGCTGACGCTGGCGCAGCACCCCTCAGAAACCATTGAGCGGGTGATGATCCGTTTGCTGGCCTTTGCGCTTTATGCGTCGGAAGATCTGCGTTTTGGTCGCGGCCTGTCGAATGAAGAAGATGCCGCTGTCTGGGAGATTGATCCTGGTGGCGTAACCCGTTTGTGGATCGACGTGGGTCTCCCAGACGAAGTACGGGTTAAGAAAGCCTGTAGCCGTGCCGATCGGGCGGTGATTATTACCTACGGCGGGCGGCCTTCGGATATGTGGTGGCAACAGAATAGCAATACGCTGCAACGGTACCGCAACCTGATAGTGATCCAGATCTCGCCGGAAGATAGTGCCAAGCTGGTGGAAGCATGTAGCCGTACGATGAAGCTTTCCTGGACGATTCAGGAGGGCATGGTTTATCTGGATAGTGCATCGATTACGCCCATCGTCTTGAGCGCGCAGCCCTGACTTGAGTTATGGCAGATAAGCCCTGGTTCCTCTATCTGCTGGCCTGTGCAAACGGCACGTACTATGCGGGCATTACAACCGATGTGGCTGCGCGTTTCAAGGCACATCAGGAGGGTAAGGGGGCTCGATATACGCGCGCCAATCCACCCGTGGCGGTGGTTGCCCAGGCGATGTATCCCGATCGTTCTACGGCCTCCAAGGCCGAATGGGCACTAAAGCAATTGCCGCGGGATCAGAAGCCCGGATTTTTTAGCGCTGAGGATAAGCCCTGAGGCTTATTCCATATCAGCGGCATCGTTGGCGATTTCAACCATGGGTGTGGGCAGGCTCTTGCTCGGTTTTACGCCCAGCTTTTTAAGCATTTCTGCCTGACGGATGACGTTACCTCGACCGGTAGAGAGCTTGTTGATGGCGCCATCGTAATCTTTCTGAGCCTGGTTGAGTCGTGTACCGAGTGATTCCATGTCTTCAACAAAGCCGGCCAGTTTGTCGTAAAGCTCGGCGCCGCGTTTAGCGATGTCTTGTGCGTTACGGGTTTGTGCTTCCTGGCGCCACAAATTGGCCACAGTGCGCACGACAAAGAGCAGCGTCGATGGGCTGACCAGCAGCACATTCTTGTTCCATGCATCCATATACAGTTCGCGATCATGCGTTACGGCGAGCATGAAGGCAGGTTCGATAGGCACGAACATGAGTACGAAGTCCAGCGACTTCAGGCCATAGAGATCCTGATAGTTTTTATCAGAGAGGCCTTTGATGTGGCTGCGAACCGCGTCCAGATGGCGTTTGAGTGCTGCCTCGCGGTGCTTGTCATCTTCGGTGTTGGCGTAATCTTCATAGGCAATGAGTGTGGCCTTGGCATCAATTACCAGGTGGCGGTCATCCGGTAGGTGGACCACCACGTCTGGCTGCAGGCGGCGGCCGTCTTCCAGCGTATGGCTTTCCTGTACATCGTATTCTTCGCCTTTGCGTAGGCCAGAACTTTCCAGTACGCGCTCAAGTACCAGCTCACCCCAGTTGCCCTGGGTTTTGTTTGATCCCTTGAGTGCTTTGGTGAGATTGTTGGCTTCCTGGCTCACTGTTTTGTTCAGCTCCATGAGCTGGCGTACCTGCTCGGCTAAAGCACTACGATCTTTGCCTTCCTGCACATAGACCTGTTCGACTTTGCCCTGGAATTCCTGCAACTTGGTTTTAAGTGGGTCGAGCAGTTGGCCCAGACTTTGCTGGTTCTGTTCGCTAAAGCGTTTGGATTTTTCTTCCAGGATATCGTTGGCCAGGTTCTTGAACTGAAGGGTGAGTTCTTCGCGGGCGTTTTGTAACAGGGCCATTTTTTCCTGACTCTGATTGCGCTCTTGCGTGAGCTGCATGGTGAGTGCAGCAACCTGGGCACGGCTCCACAGGTAGCCAATCGCTGCGCCGGCGAGGGCAGCCAGTAGGGCAACAGCGATCAGGGTGAGTGTATCCATGGGGAGCTCCCGTTAGGCCTGGCAGGCCTCGATATCTTCAACGAGCGATAGCCAGCGCAGCTCGAGGGCGTCGAGCTCTTCCTGGATCACAACGAGTTTACGACCTGTTTCAGCAATCGCGATCGGATCCGTGATGCCGCTCAGTGCAGCCTCATGGTCACCTTTGTTCTTCTGTAAACGCTGGATGTTCTGATCCAGTTTTTCCAGATCCCGCTGCAATCCCTTCAGCTTATTGGAGGTCGGCTTGGCTTTCGTCGTCTCTTTTGCGATCACGACTTTGGGGGCAGCAGCTTCTTCACGCTGACGCTTGGCTTCGTCGAGCAGGAACTGCTGATAGTCATCCAGGTCGCCATCAAAATCAGACACCCCGCCACGCGAGACCAGCCAGAAGCTGTCGCAGACCGAACGCAATAAGGCGCGATCGTGGCTGACTAGCATCACGGTACCTTCAAACTCGTTCAGGGCCATGGCTAGGGCTTCGCGC
>JBDLTI010000081.1:0-5318 GCA_039805865.1 Pseudomonadota bacterium
CGATACGCGAAGCAAGGGGTTCTTTGCGATCCTGCGTGAAGAAGAAACGGGCGTCAGAAAGACGTGGGCGCACCACACGCTGGTTGCCACCGATGATGTGCTTCGGGTCAGCTACTTGCATGTTCGAGACAATCAGGAACTGATTGCGCAACTTGCCAGAGCCATCCAGCAGCGGGAAGTATTTCTGATTCTGCTGCATGGTTAGAATCAGGCACTCTTGCGGCACTTCGAGGAATTCCGGCTCGAATTCGCCGACGTAGACGACTGGCCATTCAACCAGTGCCGTGACTTCATCCAGGAGACCGTCAGCCTGATTGATCTGTGCGCCAAGCGCCTGTGCCTGAGTAGCCAGTTCACCAGCAATGGTGCCGCGGCGTTCGGCGTAGTCCGCGACCACCTTGCCTTCGTTGCGTAGAATTTCGGCATAAGCCGTTGCTTCGGGAATGTTGATCAATCCCTTGGAGAGGAAGCGATGCCCCAGCGTCTGTTGGCGAGACTGTAAGCCCAGCACTTCACCCGGTACGAGTTGATCGCCATGGAGCTGGATCAGGCCGTGCACCGGACGGACGAACTGCACGTCTGAATCGCCCCAGCGCATCATCTTCGGGATCGGTAGTTTCTTCAAGGCATCAGCGACGATGCCGGAAAGCACGTTGCCGAGATGGGCGCCGGCCACTTGCATGGTGTAGAAGAACGTTTCGGACTTGCCGTCCAACCGCTTCGTAAACTTCGGTAGTTCGCTGGCCTTAATACCCTTTGCTTCGAGTTTCTTTAGCAAGGCAGGCGATGGATTGCCATCGGCACCCAGAGCAACGCTCACCGGCATCAGCTTCTCTTCAACTTCCTGATCCGGTGCAATCGAAAGCACGTCTGGAATCAACACAGCCAGACGGCGCGGTGTCGCAAACCACTGATACGACACATTGTCCGCAACCAGCTTTTTCTGTACCAGACCGGCGAAGACGCCCGCGGAGAACACTTCGCCAAAGCGGGCGAGCGCCTTAGGCGGTAATTCTTCGGTCAGTAGCTCAACGAGTAGTGGCGCATGTTTGGCCTGATTCATCACACGGCCTCCTTCTTGATCGGGGTGCCGCACATCGGGAAGCCCAGAGTTTCGCGGCTATCGTAATAGGCTTGCGCCACCTGGCGAGCCAGTGCACGAACCCGGCCGATATAGGCGGCGCGTTCGGTGACCGAAATGGCACCACGGGCATCCAGCATGTTGAAGTTGTGTGAACACTTCATCACCTGCTCGAAGGCCGGCAGCGGTAGACCAATCTCCATCAGGCGCTTGGCTTCGGCTTCGTGATCCGAGAAGTGGCGGAACAGCATGTCCACCTGCGCGTGTTCAAAGTTATAGGTGGATTGTTCCACTTCGTTCTGGTGAAACACATCACCGTAGGTCACGATGTTGTCGCCGTTCTTGGCCCAGACTAGGTCATAGACGTTTTCTACGCCCTGCAGATACATCGCGAGGCGTTCCAGACCATAAGTGATTTCGCCGAGCACGGGTTTACACGTGAGCGAACCGACTTCCTGGAAGTAAGTGAACTGCGTTACTTCCATGCCATCCAGCCAGACTTCCCAACCCAGACCCCAGGCACCCAGTGTGGGTGATTCCCAGTCGTCTTCCACAAAGCGGATATCGTGTTCTTCTGTATTGATGCCCAGCGCGCGCAGCGAATCGATATACAGATCCATGATGTTGGCGGGCGATGGTTTCAGCACCACCTGATACTGGTAATAGTGCTGTAGACGGTTCGGGTTCTCACCATAGCGGCCATCTTTGGGGCGGCGCGATGGTTGCACGTAAGCGGCGTTCCAGGGCTCTGGGCCAATAGCGCGTAGGAAGGTGGCCGTATGGAAAGTACCGGCGCCTACTTCAATATCATAGGGTTGCAGCAGGACACAGCCCTGGCGGTTCCAGAATTCCTGCAAGCGCAGAATTACGTCCTGAAAGGTCAGCATGTTTTGCATTCCGTCTCGAGTAATGTGGGCGCAAGGGCGCGCCCGATCGAAACCCCAGATTTTACGGGTTTTTCAGCCGGATAGCAGCAGTGTTCGTGCCTTCAGACCGCATGACGGCGATGTGTCAACAGGCTCCAGGCCAGAATCACGAGAGAAACGCCGACAATGGGCCAGTCTAACCATCGCTGATAGGGCGTTTTGCCCCGCATACCTTGCACGCTGGCGACGAGCGCGTTGCGTGTAAAGGCGGAGAGGACAGCCTGTCGTTCACCCTGCGGCCCGATCACAGCAGTCATGCCCGTATTGGTGGCGCGCAGCATAGGGCGGCCATTCTCCAAGGCGCGGATCTGTGCGATCTGCAGGTGTTGGGGTTGTGCCAGGGAGTCGCCAAACCAGGCGGTGTTCGACATGTTAACCATCAGCGTTGCATCGTCAGCCCGCTGGGCAATCGCGGCTCCAAAGATGTCTTCGTAGCAGATATTGACAGCAATCTGCTGGTGGCCGAGCTGCATCAGCGGTTGATTGGCCTCGCCTGCCGTGAAGTTAGGCAGCGGCATGTTGATCAGTTTCAAAAACCAGCCAAAGCCCGGCGGCGTGATTTCGCCAAAGGGCACCAGATGCACTTTGTTATAGACCTGCAGTGGATCAATGCCCATAGAGACGGCGCTATTGGCGTACCAGCTCCGGTCTTTACCGCTTTCGCCGGTTGGCACGCCCATCAGGATATTGCCCCGTTGCTCTTGGCCAATGCGTTGCAGATCCTGCAGAAACTCTGCCGGGGCTTCAGATAGCAGTGAAGGAATCGCCGTTTCCGGAAGCACGATTAATGTGGCAGGGTTAGCGCGAGCCAGCTGGAAGTAAGTCAGCAGGGTTTGCACATACTGCTCGGGTTGCCACTTCATGGATTGCGGCACGTTGCCCTGAAGCAGGGAAACTTTCAGGGGCGCCCCTTCCGGTTTGGTCCAGGTGATGTGTTGCAGACCTGCACCGGTAATCAAAAGCGCTGCAATTACCAATGATTGGGGATTCAGTGAAGAGGAAAGGCGCCAGGCGGCATTGCGTAGGCGCAACCAGAATTCTCCACTCAGGGCTGCAATCCACGATGCCATAAAAGTCAGGCCATAGCCGCCAATGATGGGGGCGTAACTGGCAAGTGGGCTTGGCGGCGCCTGGCTGTAGCCTAGGTTTAACCAGGGGAAGCCCGTGAATAGCGTGCCGCGCAACCATTCGGTTATTAGCCAGCACGCCGCAAACAATAACGGCCTAAAAAGCCCGCTATCCAGCCGCGTTGCGCTAGCGGCATGCAGACCGCTCCGCCCGGCCAGGCAGAGCGCAAACCCGGCACCAGCGAGCAGCGGGAAAAGCGCCAGTGTCGCTGCAAACGCAAAGGTGGCTGCAAGCGCCAGCAACGTGGGCATGCCACCAATATCGTGCATGCTGACATAGACCCAGGACACGCCAGTGAGAAACTGACCCAGCCCGAAAGAGAAGCCGATGGCGGCCGCTTGCCGTTTGTTGTGAGCAGTACGGAGTAACAGATAGAGTGCTGCCCAGCAGATAATGCCTAAAGGCCATAAGGCAAACGGCGCAAAAGCCGCAACGCCCAGAAAGCCCCACCCGAAACCCTGTGCGTAAGGTGACATGCGTCGGAAGTCAGGCTTCCAGCGCATTAGTGATCTTCTCCACTATCTTGCGGTGCTGATTCGCCATTAACCTCGGTGTCCGGTTCGCGAAGGTCTTCAACCATCAGGCTGTAAAGACGACGATTGTCTGCTCTTACGACACGGAACAACAAACCATTCAACTCGACACTTTCGTTACGGCGCGGCACACGGCCAAGGTGATGCACGATCTGGCCGCCAATGGTTTGTGCTTCACGCTCATCCAGTTCGCAACCGAACTTGTCGTTAAAGGTATCTATCGGCGTTTGTGCTTTAACCCGGTAACGGCCGCTGGCATCTAGCTGAATGTCCGTGTCCAGTTGTGCCTGATCGTGCTCGTCTTCAATCTCGCCGACGATTTCTTCCAGCACATCTTCAATCGTTACTAATCCGGCGAGACTGCCAAACTCGTCAATCACCAGTGCCATATGCGTATGACTGATACGGAATTCGCGCAGCAGCACATTCAAAGGCTTGGATTCGGGAATAAACATCGCCGGGCGCAGCCAGTCTTCCAGACGGAAATTGCTATTACCGATCGATCGAAGTAAATCTTTGGCCAGAATAATGCCCCGAACATCATCGTCTTCTTCACCAATCACGGGTAGCCGCGAGTGACCTGAGTCGATGACCTTGCGTATGGTTTGTGCCAAAGGCTGTGCCGCAGACAGCGTATTCATCTGCTGGCGTGGCACCATGATGTCGCGCACAGTCATCTCGGAAACCGTCAGCGCACCTTCGATGATGGTCAGCGCTTCCGCATCGACCAAGTTTCGTTCATGAGCCCCATGCAGAAGCTTCAGCAGTTCGCTGCGATCATCCGGCTCACGCAGGAGCATCGTGGAGAATCGGTCGATCAGTTGGGTCAGGCTGTTGCCCGGAGTAGCCCGGGCGGGCGAAGACGAGGGGTCCATTAGTGCTTATGCGTACGGGTCGGCAAAGCCCAGATCAGCCAGTATTTCGGTTTCCAGCGATTCCATTTCTTTGGCATCGCGGTCATTGAGATGGTCGTAGCCCATCAGGTGCAACATGCCATGCACAACCAGGTGTGCCATATGGGCAGCAATGCTTTTGTTCTGTGCTTTCGCTTCGGCATAAATAACCGCGGGGCAGAAAACGATATCACCCATCAGGGGTTCGTCTTCATAGGGAAAAGACAGCACGTTGGTTGGTTTGTCTTTGCCGCGATAGGTACCGTTCAAGTGCTGACTCTCTTCGGCATCGACAAAGCGCATGGTCACGGTTGCGGCGTCACCATAAACCGCCTTGGCCCACTTGCGTAGCAGCTTACGATCCGGAATTTGCTTGCGCAAATCATCCGCGCACACCAGTTGCACGGTGAGATCCAGTCGGCGTGCCGGCTTGGTCAGGTTCTCGGAATCGTTCATAGCGCTAGCTTAACTGTTTTGTGGCTGATGCGCTTCATAGGCTGCAACAATGCGTGCAACCAGGGGGTGGCGCACGACATCTTCTTTTAAGAAGTGGGTGACGCCAATGCCGCGCACGTCACGCAGAATGGTTGTGGCCTCAGCCAGCCCGCTCTTTTGGCCGCGGGGCAAATCGACCTGGGTCGGGTCACCGGTGATCACTGCTTTGGCGCCGATGCCAATACGGGTGAGGAACATCTTCATCTGTTCCGGCGAGGTATTCTGGGCTTCATCCAGAATAATGAAGGCATTGTTCAACGTG
>JBDLTI010000082.1:0-5283 GCA_039805865.1 Pseudomonadota bacterium
AGCCTGCCCGCATAACCTGGCACCCACGACCAGCACCACAGCTGCGCTGGCGCTGGGCGATGCATTGGCTGTGGCGCTCCTCGAAGCACGTGGCTTTAGCCCGGAAGACTTTGCCCTGTCCCATCCCGGCGGCGCCCTGGGTCGTCGCCTGCTTACCCATGTACGCGATGTCATGCACGCCAAAGCTGATTTACCCTGCGTGACGCCCGATAGCTCATTGGCCGATGCCGTTCTGGCCATCTCACGGGGCAGCCTGGGCATGACCGTAATCTGTGACCCACAAGACCACGTACTCGGCATCTTTACCGATGGCGACTTGCGCCGTGCCTTTGGCAAACAACTGAATCTGCAAGAAGTTAAAGTCAGCGATGTGATGACGGCCGCGCCAAAAACAATCCGCGCCGATAAGCTGGCCGTAGAAGCCGTTGCCCTGATGGAAAAGCATCGCATCAACCAACTCATCGTCGTTGATGAACAGGGCGCGCTGGCCGGCGCACTCAACATGCACGACCTCTTTAAAGCCAAGGTCGTCTGATGTCACAAGCCCTTAAATCCCTCAAGTTCATGGCCTTCGATATCGATGGCGTCATGACCGATGGCACACTGACCTATCTGCCCGATGGCAGCGAAACAAAAACCTTTTACACCCTGGATGGTGCCGGCATTCGCATGCTGCAGAAATCCGGCATCGTCGTCGGCTGGATTACCGGACGCTCATCGCCCGCCGTTGAACACCGCGCCAAAAACCTGGGCATTACCCATATAGCCCAAGGCGTCAGCGACAAGCACAAAGTCTTCAGTACCTGGCTCAAAGAAGCCGGACTCGATTTTTCCCAAGCCGGTTTTATGGGCGACGATCTGATTGATCTAGCCGTTATGAAGGCCTGTGCCTTCTCGGCCGCCCCTGCCAATGCCGTTGGCATCGTCAAACAAACTGCTGACCTGGTCACCATTGAAGGCGGCGGCAGAGGCGCCGTGCGAGCCGTTTGTGAACACATTCTTCAGGCGCAAGACAAGCTCGATGCGTTTCTGACCAGCGGTATTCACTAAGCATGTTCAGTCGCACACCCGGCAACGTTGTTCAACCGGTCTTGCGGGATATTGTCACCGCTGCATTTCCTATAGGCCTGATGTTCATACTGGCGGCGCTTTCCTACTGGCTGAACATTGTTGCGACGGCAGACCCTGTCGATATCGGCGGCCGCTTCCGTCACGACCCCGACACCATCGTTAAACATTTTGATGCTATTAGCTACGATGAGGTCGGCAACCGAAAAGCTGGCTTAAGAGGCGTGGAGCTCCGTCATTTCCCCGATGACGAATCTTCGATTATTCAAAAACCATTTTTACAGCGCTTCACCATTAACGCGGGTACGTCTACCGTTAACGCCAATCAAGCCGTGGTGAATAGCGATGGCTCTGAAGTCGATCTCACCGGTGATGTTAAAGCCGTACGCCCTGCCCAAGGCAGCAAGGCAGCCCTCACCCTTACGGCACCGCACATGCATGTGCTAGTAGACGAAGAGCGCGCCCGCACACCCGGCTTTGCACGCGTTCAGCAGGGCAGCTCCTGGATCAGCGGCACTGGATTCGAAGCCGATAATGTGACGCAGACGTTCAGCTTTCACAGCAACGTCAACGGCAGCTACAAACGCTGATGCCTATGCCACGTCTGCTTCGCCTGCCTCAGTTGTTGCTTGCTACAGCGCTTGCAACACTCTTAGTGACGCCAGCGTTGGCCGACAAAACCGATAGCAGCAAGCCAATGGACTTTCGTTCCAATAGCGCCAACATGGACGAATACCGGAAGCTCTACAACTACATCGGCCAGGTGCGCATGACCCAGGGCTCTCGTCTACTGACGGCGGACAAGGTTACCATCAAGCAGGATGCCGCCGGCTTCAGCAAAAGTGTTGCCACCGGCTCAGCCCAAAAACTAGCCCATGTAAAACAACGCGAAAACGATGGTAAAGGCTGGATGGAAGGCTGGGGAGAACGCATCGAATACGATGACCGCACCGATAAATTCATCTTCTTCGATCAGGCGCGCATCAAGACTTCTACCGATGATGCCAAAGGCGAAGTCATCATTTACGACAACGTCACCGAACGCTATCAGATCCTGGCCAAAGGCCAGCCTATTCCGGAAGTCGGCAAATCACTACCGGCGCAACCCGCACCAGCACCGCACCCACCCAAACCCACAGGGTTTATACCGGCACCGAGCAAAGCCACGCTACCAAGCACCACCGCACCCGCTATCAGCAATGCACCGGATGGCCGTGCCAAAGCGGTGATCAGCCCCGGCAAATAAACCGCTGCGCCTGCTTGGCGCATCGATTACTTAGTCACGGTAATGCCAGGCCAGCTTCCGGCGATCCACGTCTGCAATAATTTCCTGCAGCGCCAGTTCTACGCGTGCCGCAGGCCCCGCCACGCCCAATTCGAGATGTCGACGCACGCCTTCATTGGTTAACGATGGCAGAGAGAACAAACGCAGATCCGGGTAAGCGGCAACGATACGCTCCATGAGATCAAGCAACGCACTTTCATAGGCGCCATCACCCGTTAAGAGAATCGCCCGATCGACATCCGGCTCACGATTGAAATAGGCGCTGTAATAGGTATCCAGCACCCATTCGAGCATCGGGTGCGCCATTTGCGGAAAACCCGGCACAAAGTAATGCTGGTGCATCATGAAACCGGGAATCCGGTTAAACGGATTCGGAATAATGGCTGACTCGGCCGGGAAAGTGCCCAGCAATAAACGTTGTGGCGTCACTTCCTCTGCCGCAAAGCGTGCTCGGATTTCCCGCTCGGCATCCGGATGTAATACGAGGGGCACCCTGAACGCTTCCGCGGCCGCCTGGCGCGTATGGTCATCCGGCGTATTGCCAATCCCGCCAAAAGAAAACACCACGTCACCGGCTGCACGGGTTCGTTTAAACACCGAGGCCAATCGTGCCCGATCGTCGCCCAGATATTCCACCCACGACAAACGTAAACCGCGCTGCGCCATCACACCGGCCAGCCAGGAGAAATGTTTGTCGGTACGTTTACCGGAAAGAATTTCGTCGCCAATAATCACTGCGCCAAATGTCGGCATATTCAATTCACTCATCGCAATCGGCTCCCGTTATTTTCGCTGGTAAAAACAACTTCACCTTCCACAACTTCGCCCGCACCATCATTCTGACCACGTGCCAGGCTCAACGCCTCCATGGCTGCTACCGCAAACATCAGCGCCGTGAACGAGGCCGCAAAAAACCCCAGAATCGGAATGTGCGCCATCAGCGCGCCCACGCCACCGATCACAAAAAAGCTACCGCGATAGCGACGGCGCAGCGCCCGTAACTCCGCATCATCTGCGTAATTCGTTAAAGCATCAAAGGTCAACGTCCGCGCATTAAACCAGGCCAACCAACCCACGGGCAACACAAAAGCCAAGCCGGGCACCAGCCACAGCGGTAACGTAAGCAACCAACCAACCAGGTAGATTGCCGTGCTCGACGCACTCACCCAGATCGATTGCACGAGGCGATCCGAACCATGGCGCCGTACTTGAGGATATGCGGACTTGCCGAGCCAATCCACCAAGCGGCTCACAATGACCAACCCGGAGAAAAGCGCCGCGCACCCGTAACTGATGGCAAAGATCATCAACCAGGCAGCGACCCAGGCAAAGATTTCGGCCACACCGGTCCAGCCGATATCCACCAGCCAGGTGGCCGGCGCAACAAGTAAAAACTGCGCCGACAGCGGCTGCAAAGCCGTTGCCAGCAACACAATAAACGCACCCACGGCAACTGCCACCGGCAACATCAGCAACTTCCATAGCGCCGGATTACGCACCGACGCCAGACTGCGCCAGAAAACCCGTGTCACAAAAATCAGATCCAAAATTTTCCCCTACGATGCATGGCCCAATTGCTGCCAGGCTTTTTCCAAACGTTTTACCGAAACAGGCAACGGCGTTTTTAGCTCCTGCGCAAACAGGCTAACCCGTAATTCTTCCAGTTGCCAGCGGAATTGATTTAACCGCTCATCCTGAACACCGGCACGCGCCAGATCGCGCGCACGACGCTCGTAAGACTGCCATAAAGCAGACCATTCGGCGAGCGCCACCTCGTCGCGCGACTGAGCCGGCGCGCCCCCGCTTTTTAGACGATCCAGCCGTACCGTGTGTGCTTTGAGATAGCGCGGCACATGCTGCAATTGCTCACGGCCGATATCCCGCACAAAGGTCGGTGTCACCAGGCGAGCCAGATGCGCCTCAATATCACTCACTGCTTTAGGCCAGGCTTTTGACGTCAACAACTTCTTACGCACGGCTGCCCACTCATCCAGAATGGCACGCACCAGTCGTGACAACTCTTGAATCAACAGCCCAAAGCGCTCTCGCCCACGGCGTGCCGCCTCTGCAAATTCATCGGCGCTCTTCGGCCAGTTCTTTTCCGATTTTTCCGAATCAGGCAAACAGGCTTTCTCTAGTGCGCACCAGACAATCTGCTGGGCCAATTCTGCGGCATCACCCAACGGCATATAGCGCATGCCCAGTTCACTGTCTTTGCGCAGTTGTTTATCAAAGCCTTTAAGCGGCTCCTGTAACGCTATGGCAAACAGGCGCAACAAGCCCTGTCGATGAATATCTTTTGCCGCGTCAGGCGAATCAAAGACACGAATCGATACCGAATCACCATCATCGTGCAAGGCCGGATACCCAAACAGTATCTGACCGTCGACGGTTAACTCCATTAACTCTGGCAGCTGCCCGAAAGACCAGCTGATGATGCCAGCATTTTGCGCTGGCGCAGTATCTGTTGGCGATGCTGTGGTGTCTTCATACGCCGTTTGTTTTGCCACCGCCTGCACGGCCGCTTGAGCCGATTGGCTAAAGGCCTCCCGGGCTTCCTGCGCCCAGCCTGCACGCAAATCAGTCAGACTACGCGACTGCTCACGTTGACGTCCGTCGCCATCCACCAATTTAAAATTCATCTGCAAATGCGCAGGCAACGACTCCGGCGCAAAGGCATCTGGTGTGAGTGTCCAACCTCGTGCATTCAAGCCCCGTTCAAACAGAATGTGATGAATCAAGGCAGACAACAAACCGGCTTCACTCTGATCTTTAGTTGCATCTCTTTTTGCCACCCGTGCTTCAATAAACTCATCCGCAAAGGTCGGCAACGGCACCAGCTTGCTACGATAGCGCTGCGGCAGGTTTTTTAACAGCTGCAATACTTTGTCACGCAACAACCCGGGCACGAGCCATTCGCATGCTTCTGG
>JBDLTI010000083.1:0-5163 GCA_039805865.1 Pseudomonadota bacterium
TGGAAACCGAGCAGGCGGCGTTGCTGGAAAAAATGAACGATCCGACCAGTTACAGCGCCGATCCAAGCGCGGCCCAAACTATGGCGAACCGTCTGGCTAACATCGACGAAGCGTTGCTCGATTTGCTCGAACGCTGGGAAGCGCTGGAAGCTAAAACCGCCAAATCCTGAGGCATTTAAAAGCGCTTAGGGAATCTGCCAGTCGAGCGTAAAACGCCCATGATCAGATTCGCCCAGCGTTTCGGTGAGCCAGGGCAGTGTGGCTTCCAGAGTTTGGGGTAGCGTCCATGGCGGGTTCACTACAAACAAACCACTTCCTGTCATCCCTAAGCCATCGCTTGCCGGTGGTTGGGTCGACAGTGTGACATGTAGCCAGCTCGGTAGCCCCAGTTTGACCAAACGGTCCGGTAGTTCCACTGCTTCACGGCGAGCCAGTATCGGGTACCAGACAACATAAGTCCCGGTTGAAAAACGTTGCACGGCATCGCGCAGGCCGGCTATGACTTTGCCGTAATCTGCTTTATCTTCGTATGATGGATCGATGAGTACAGCGGCACGGCGTTGCGGCGGCGGCATCAAGGCTTTTAGGCCGGCCAGTCCATCGGCCACATTGATTTGTGTGCGTTTTTGTACAAAGCGTAATGCTTGTGCCAATAGCGGTGCGTCGGTACTGTGCCGTTCGAAGAAACGCAGCACGTCGGCATTACGCGTGCAGTAACCAGAGATCCAGGGAGAGCCGGGATAGTGCTTTAAGGCCGGGCTGGCGTTTGCAGCTTTAACGACCTGGCGATAGCGGGCGACGGATTCAGGCAAATCTTCATCAGGCAGATCCCACAATTTGCCAATACCCGTAGACCATTCCCCGGTTTTGCGGGCCATGTCGCTTTCAATAAGGTACATGCCGGCACCGGCATGCGTATCCAGCACCATGAACGGTTTGTCTTTCTGGGTGTAGTAATCAAGTACCTGAATCCACACCAGGTGTTTGAGTACATCCGCAGGATTACCCGCGTGAAATGCGTGACGATAGCTAAGCATGAGAGTCTTTAATTAGAGTAGGGGCGCCATGAGTTGGGCAGCGTTTTCTTTCAGGCGTTCGCGCAACGGGCGATCTGCCCAGACAGCGGGATCGATCGGGATAGAGCGGGCGAGGTATTTGTCCTGCAATGCTCGAACCTGTTGGCTAAAACCGGCATCGTAGACCATCAGCGTGATTTCGTAGTTCAGACGTAGGCTGCGCATATCCAGATTCACAGACCCGAAAATGGTGAATTCTCGGTCAACCACCATGCTCTTGGTGTGAAGCAGGCCACCGGTGAACTGCTGAATCTTAACGCCCACCGAGAGTAGGTCACTCATATAGCTACGACTGGCATAGCGCACCAGTTTGGAATCGACACGTTGCGGCACAATCAGCGTGACATCCACGCCCCGGCAGGCAGCCGTTTGTAATGACTGAAACAGTGCTTCATCAGGCACAAAGTAAGGGGTGGTTAAAACCACTTCTTTACGCGCATCAAGCACCGCACTCAACAACATATGTGACATGTTGCCACTTTTGTAGCTAGGGCCAGTCGGCACAACCTGTAGCGTTAGATCGCCAGCAGCTTCTGGGATAGGGGTTGCACGCATCTGATCCAGAAACTGACTAAACCCTGCGATGTTGCCGCTTTCAATGGCCCAATCCCCTTCGAATACCGTGGTGAGCGCAAGCGCTGCGGGGCCAATCACACGTGTCATGGCATCGACCCATTCGCCCACACCGGCGTCTTGTTTAAAGAATCCGGGGTCAACGAGATTCAGGCTACCTGTCCAGGCGGTATGCTGATCGATGGCAACGATTTTGCGATGCAGCCGTAAATCGGCACGACCGAATTGCAAGCGGAGCGGATGAATGGCACAGGCTTTTACCAGTTTGATACCGCCATCACGTAGGTGCTTAGGCCAATCGCTCTTCCAGAAGGCGCTGCTGCCCAGTTCATCGAGCAAGACACGACACGAGACGCCGCGTGCCGCGGCACGAATGAGTGCTCCCCCCACCAGATCTGCTGTACCACCCGGGTTCCAGATATAAAACTCCAGATCACAGCGCGAACGGGCGGCATCAATGTCGGTAATCATGCCGTGCAAAATGGTTTGGGCATCCGAATAGAGTGCTAAATTATTACCTGGCACCGGAGGCATACCCCCGTGGTTTTCAGCCAGGACAGCCATGGCTCGGAACTTGTTGTCGATGCGCTGGGTCGTTTCAGAAAAGCGATCGTCAAACAGATCGGTCATCTGTAAATAAGCAGGTGCTATTTCTTCAATCCGTCGGCGGCGATCACGGCCAATAGGGCGTTCGCCAACTAAAAGGTAAGCACTAATCCCTACGACCGGCATGATCGTTACGATCAGGATCCAGGCCATGGCGACACCGGGCGGTCGGCGTACCCAGATAATACGTAAGGCAAAAAGCGATACGATCAGCGGATGGATAAGGTAAATCCAGGTGGAATCAGTGGCGAAAGCCCAAACCATGTCGGTATCTAAGTAAGTAGGGTAGTAAAGGCTCAGAAAAAGCCGGTTTCCTTATGTTATCGGGAGTTTACTCTGTTCTCCCGACTTGCATCCGGAAGCAGCCTCCATTAGCATCATGGCTTCAATAAACGTAAAGTGTCCATGCAATTACCGGGGTTTTACCGGCGATAGTCGACATCGGTTGTAAAGGATTTAAGAATGGTTCCTGAACTGGGGCAGTTAGCCCTGTCGCTGTCACTTTTTGTCGCCTTATCGTTATCGATTTTAGGTCTGGCTGGCCCGCAATTGGCTGTGCCGGCCTGGGTGCGCCTAGCGAAACCTTTGGCGTTAATCCTGTTCAGCCTGTTGGCGGCATCTTTCTTCTGCCTGACCTGGAGTTTTGTTACCAACGACTTCTCTGTGGCCTATGTGGCAGGACACTCTAACTCGAAGCTGCCGCTAGAGTATCGGTTTGGTGCGGTTTGGGGTGGACACGAAGGCTCCCTGTTGCTGTGGGTCTTCATGCTCACCGCCTGGGCCGGCGCCGTTGCTATTTTCTCGCGCACGCTACCCGCAGAAATGGTGGCGCGGGTGCTAGGTGTGCTGGGTCTGGTGAGCTTTGGATTCATTCTTTTTATTCTGTTCACGTCTAACCCGTTTACGCGCTTGTTACCGGCAGTGATGGAGGGCCGTGACCTTAATCCGTTGTTACAGGATCCGGGTCTCGTCTATCACCCACCCATGCTCTATATGGGTTATGTGGGTTTCTCGGTGGCTTTTGCCTTTGCCATCGCAGCATTGTTGGCAGGGCGCTTAGACATTACCTGGGCACGCTGGTCACGTCCGTGGACATTGGCAGCCTGGGTGTTTCTAACCATTGGGATTGCGCTGGGTTCCAACTGGGCCTATTACGAATTAGGTTGGGGTGGATGGTGGTTCTGGGATCCGGTAGAAAATGCCTCCTTTATGCCATGGCTGGTGGGTACCGCGCTGATTCACTCTCTTGCTGTATCAGAAAAGCGTGGCAGCTTTAAGAACTGGACTGTGCTCTTGGCCATTGGTGCGTTCTCGCTCTCGTTGCTTGGTACCTTTATTGTTCGTTCAGGCGTTCTAACGTCAGTACATGCGTTTGCCGCTGATCCGGCGCGCGGTGTCTTTATCCTGGTCTTTCTGGCCATTGTGGTGGGTGGTTCTCTGGCGCTATTTGCCTGGCGGGCACCCACGGTTGGGCGTGGTGGTGCCTTTGCGCTGGTGTCTAAAGAAACGCTACTGCTCATTAATAATGTGCTGCTACTTGCGGGCATGGGTGCCGTTCTATTAGGGACGGTCTACCCCATGGTCATCGACGCCTTGAATCTGGGCAAGCTCTCCGTTGGCCCGCCTTACTTTAATGCGGTGTTTGTACCGATCATGTTGCCGCTGCTGTTGCTACTGCCTTTTGGTCCGGTAGCCCGCTGGAAGCAGGATCAGCTCATGCCCTTGCTAAAAAGCCTGCGTGTTGAAGCAGTGCTGGCAGTCATTGCTGCCATTGTGTTGCCTTTGCTTATGGGGAGTTGGCGGCCTATGGTTGCAGTAGGTGCCGGGCTCGCTGTTTGGGTCATGGCGGGTGTGGTGCGTCAGGTGGTTATGCGCGTTAAAACCAGTTGGCCGCCTCGCGCTTTCTGGGGCATGCAATCTGCACATCTGGGCTTGGCTGTTTTTGTGATTGGCGTCACCTTCGTCAGTAGTTATCAGATCGAGCGTGATGTCAGCATGGCACCGGGTGATACGGTTTCTATCCATAACATTCAGCTCACCCTAAAAGGCGTTGCGCCAGTGCAAGGTCCAAATTACGAAGGCGCCCGTGGTGTGTTGATTTATGGTCCGCAGGATCAACCCGAAAAACCGACGGGTACGCTTTATTCCGAGAAGCGCACTTACTTCTCTTCCACCATGCCGATGACCGAAGTGGGGATCGACAGCAGCATTACGCGAGATCTTTACGTCTCGATGGGTGAGCCTACCAATAACAATGCCTGGGCTGTTCGGGTTTATTACAAACCCTTTGTGAGCTGGATCTGGGCGGGTTGCGCCCTGATGGCGCTGGGCGGCATGCTTGCCGCATCTGATCGTCGTTATCGTGCACGTAAATCGACTGACGCCGGTGAAGATGCCAGCGACATTCATGAAGAGAAAGTAGCATCCTGATGAAACGTTTCTGGTGGTTCCTCATTCCTTTACTGGCGTTCGCAGTTCTGGTGTTTTTTCTCGGAAAAGGGCTGACGAAAGACCCACGTTACGTGCCATCGCCGCTGGTTGGTAAGTTAGCGCCTGCGTTTGATTTACCTCAGCTGCAGGATCCTAAACAGACCTTTGCACCGGAAGATCTCAAAGGGCGCGTCTGGTTGCTGAATGTCTGGGCCTCGTGGTGCGTTTCCTGTCGGGAAGAGCATCCGGTGCTGGTCGAGTTTGCCCGAACGCATCCTGATGTGCCGCTTATTGGCCTCGATTACAAAGATCAACGGTTAGATGCGCAAGCTTGGCTTAAAAAGCATGGTAATCCTTATGTGCTATCGGCCTTTGATGCCGATGGGCGAGTTGGCATTGATTATGGTGTTTACGGCGTTCCGGAAACCTATGTCATAGATCAGACCGGTGTGATCCGATACAAACACGTGGGTCCGGT
>JBDLTI010000084.1:0-4908 GCA_039805865.1 Pseudomonadota bacterium
TAGAGTAGCCATTGCAGTTAGATAAATCGTCTTGATTAAAGAATCGGATGCCATACCAAGATACCACGCTCACACCCAAGCAAGTGGCCGGCAATGCGGCAGAAGCGATGGCCTCTGCCTATCTGGAAAAAGCGGGGCTGCGCATACTCACCCGCAACTACCGCGTACGCGGCGGCGAAATTGACTGCATCGCCTTGGACGGCCAGACGCTGATCTTTGTGGAAGTCCGGCTGAGACGCAATGCCCGGTTCGGTGGTGCGGCGGCCAGCATTGACACCCGCAAGCAGCAACGCATTATTCATGCCGCCCGCTGCTATCTGCTGCGCTTTCCACGACAAGCGGAACGCCCTTGTCGATTTGACTGCGTGCTGCTGGATGGTCTGAACGCCAATCAACTGGAGTGGATTAAAGATGCTTTCCAAGCCGACTAATCGTCAACACAGCCCAGCGTGGTGCCGCGTTTTGGGCGCGCCATTTTTGGCGCTAGTGCTTGCCGGTTCAGCATACGCTGCCTCCCCACCCGATCAAAACTCCCAAACCACCCCAGCGCAACGCGGACAGGCAACCTTGCTGATTCAATCGTCACCGCTCGCGGGCAGTCAATTTCATGCCTTAGCCGATGTGGTATCGCAAATCAGAGTCGGCGATACACTCACCCTCAAACGTGACCCCACCAACCCGCACGACAGCAACGCCATTCAGGTGCTGTGGCAGGGTCATATGCTGGGCTTTGTGCCACGCCGTGAAAACCGGGCTGTTGCACGCGCCATGGATCGTGGCGAACCTCTGGTAGCACGCGTGGTTGCCCTGCGGCCGGAAGAATCGCCCTGGCGACGACTGCGCTTCGAGATCAGCGTCCGGCTTTCAGACTAAACGGCTTGACCCTCAATCCCTTAGGCCGGACATGTTAAGATCGCACCATATTTTATGGCTTACTGGTCAGCCACTTACGGAGCAGCCTCATGGATTTGCAAGCCCGCGTTAAACGTCATTTCGAAGATAGTGCCCAAACCAAGCTGCGCGCCGCAGAGTTACTCAGCGCGCCAGTCGCAAGCGCTATCGACACCATGGTTGCAGCACTCATTGCCGGCGGCAAAATTCTGGCCTGTGGCAACGGCGGCTCCGCGGGTGATGCACAACACTTCGCCGCCGAACTGGTTGGTCGCTTCGAGCGCGAACGCCAAGAGCTGGCTGCCATCGCACTGACGACAGATACTTCCATTCTTACCGCCATTGCCAACGACTACGCCTATGACGTGGTGTTTTCCAAGCAGGTACGCGCCCTCGGCCACCCTGGCGATATCCTGCTGGCGATTTCGACATCCGGCAATTCCAAGAACGTGATTGAAGCAATTAAATCGGCGCACGATCACGACATGAAAGTCATCGCCCTCACCGGCAAAGGCGGCGGCCAGATCGGTGAGATGCTGCGCGATGGCGATGTGCATCTCTGCGCCCCAGCGGATCGCACAGCCCGCACACAGGAAACCCACCTGACCATCATTCACGCCCTGTGTGATGGCATCGATGTCTCGCTACTCGGAGAAGAGGCATGAAATTCAATGCCAAACGCACACTTGTGATGAGTCTTGCGGCCGTGTGCATTTCAACGCAACTCACGGCCTGTATCGAAACCGCCATTATTGGCGCCGTTGCGGCCAGCGCGATTGTGCTTTCGGATCGCCGTCCCTTTACGACCTACTCCAAAGATGCCTGGATAGATGTGCAGGCCGCAACGCCGCTCGGCGAAATCGGCACCACCAAAGATGCTCACATTATTGCCAATGCTTTCAATGGCCGCGTCCTGCTCACCGGCGAAGTCGCTACCGATGCAGACAAACAGAAGGCCACCGATGTGGTGAAGGCCATCTCGGGCGTCAAAGGTGTCGACAACCAGCTGGTGATTGGCCCTGTAACGTCATTGCAAGTGCGCAATAACGACAGCTTCATTACATCCAAGGTGAAGAGCCGGCTCATTGGCGACAACCCCGAGCTTGGCAACGCCTTCAAGGTGATCACCGAAAACGGCGTGGTTTATGCGCTCGGCATCCTGACGCAAAGCGAAGTGGAACGTGGCGTTGAAATCACGCGCACCACCGCCGGCGTGCAGCGTGTGGTCAAAACGTCTCTGATCACCATCATCAAGGAACCGCAAGCCCAGGCTTTGGATCAGGCCGCCCAGGAAGATGCGTCAAAAACCCAGGGCACCGTAACGCCATTGCCTAGCGGCGACCAACAACCAACGACGCAAGGCGTTAACTAAACGTTAGACGCCTTGCAGTAACTTAGCCTCGGCAGCCGATATCGCATTTGGGCTGCCGAGCAACACCACCACATCGCCTTCTTGCAAACGTGTTTCAGGCCCGGGCTCCAAGCCACGAATACCATGACGGCGAATGGCACTGACCTCCACGTCGACGAGCGCTAGGTCGGCCAGACTCTGTCCAATGCCAAAGGCACCCGGTTCAATCAAGACTGAAGACATGCGTGCAGACTCCGCATCGGCTTCTTCGGGCTGATCAGACATCCCCTTGAAGAAACCCCGCAGCAACCGGTAGCGCGCATTACGGGCATCGCGTGCGCGACGCATCACACGATTAAGCGGCACACCCATCAGCAGTAACGCGTGCGAACCCAGCATCAAACTGGCTTCCTGCGCATCAGGCACAACTTCCGCTGCACCCGCCGCCACTAAGCGCGGCAGCTCACGCTCATCTTCCGTACGCACCAAGACCGGCAAATCGGGACGCAGCTCGCGACAGTAGTGCAGCACCTTCTCTGCCAGCGGCGTATCGGCAAAGGTAATCACCACGACGCTCGCGCGCTTCACGCCGGCGGCAATCAGATTCTCCCGACGTCCGGCGTCACCGAACATCACCGACTCGCCGCCTTTTTCTGCCGCACGCACCCGCTCTGGATCCAGATCCAGGGCCACATAACTGATATTTTCCTGGGCCAGGATGCGTGCCAGCGACTGACCGCTACGGCCAAAACCACAGAGCACGGCATGCTTTTGCGTGGCAATGGATGCCGCGGCCAACTGCGTCAGCTGCATGGAGCGCGCCAACCACTCGCCCGCCGAGAAGCGGATCACAATCCGGTCACACCAGTGCACAATAATCGGCGCCAGCATCATCGAAATCAGCAAGGCCGCCAGCACCACCTGAAGAATCGGACGCGGTGCCAAACGCGCCGTTGCGATTTCTGTCAGCAGCACGAAGCCGAATTCGCCGCCCGCCGCTAACCAGAGCGCCGAACGCAAACCCGTCGACTGGCTCCCGCCAAAGGCCCGGGATAATCCATACACAATCAAGGCTTTGACCAGCAGCACGCCCACAATCAACAACAACACGAGCCAGAACTGATTCCAGATGACGGTCGGATTTAGCATCATGCCGATCGTGACGAAGAACAGTCCCATCAACACATCACGGAATGGTTTGATGTCCTCTTCCACCTGATGCCGGTACTCGGTTTCGGAAATCAGCATGCCGGCTACAAACGCACCCAGCGCCAGCGACAGGCCGGCCTCTTCTGTGACATACGCCAGCCCCAGCGTGACCAGCAGCACATTGAGCACAAATAGCTCGGAGGATTTGCCCCGCGCCACAATATGGAACCAGCGGCGCATCCATTTCTGCCCCAGAAACAACACCACACCCAACACGATGGTTGCTTTGAGCAAGGCCACACCGACTTCTACGGCCATATCAGCGGCCGGCTGACCCAGCGCAGGAATCACGATCAGCAACGGCACCACAATCAGATCCTGCGCCAGCAGCACGCCCATCACTTCGCGCCCGTGGGGTGCCTGTAATTCGCGACGTTCCACCAATAACTTGGACAGCACCGCTGTCGACGACATCGCCACAGCACCACCTAGCGCCAGACCCGGCTGCCACGAGAGTCCGGCCAGCATGGCCAGACCCGTCACGATACCCATCGTCACCAGCACCTGCGCCATACCGAAGCCGAATACCGTCTTGCGCATCGTGAACAGCCGCGCCACCGAAAACTCCAGACCGATGGAGAACATCAGGAATACCACACCAAATTCGGCTAAGGTATTGGCAGCCTTCACATTTTTAAGCAGCGACAGGGCATGGGGCCCAATCAGCAAACCCACCAGCAAATAGCCGAACATCGGCGGCATATTCACCCGGCGCACCAGAATCACCCCGAAAACCGAAGCGGCAAGCAGCATCAGGACTAAAGACAGGGTGGACATGGCAATCGCTAAATCATGGGCAGCCGGCTTATACCGCTGGTTTGTTATACTCGAACTCAATCATACCTCTGCCGCAACCCATGTCTGCAAAACCACCCGCTGACGCTGCAAATAATTTTGCCAAACCCGATGCCAACCGGATTCTGAATCTGGCGCGCGGCGTATTGCAAACCGAAGCCGAAGCGCTGCTTGAATTGGCGCCTCGTCTGGGTGACGCATTTGTTCAGGCGGTGCAACTGATACTCTCGACCGAAGGGCGCGTTATCGTGTCCGGCATGGGCAAATCGGGTCACGTTGCCCGAAAGATGGCGGCGACCTTTGCCTCGACCGGCACCCCGGCCTACTTTGTCCACCCGGCTGAAGCCAGCCATGGTGACCTGGGCATGATTACCGGCGCCGATGTCTTTCTGGCGCTGTCCTACTCGGGTGAATCCGAAGAGCTACTCAGCATTCTGCCGGTATTACGCCGCCGCGGCACCCAAATCATCGCCCTCACAGGCAACCCGCAGTCCACACTGGCCAAAGAAGCCGACGTCGCACTGGATGGCAGCGTGGCTCGCGAAGCCTGCCCGCATAACCTGGCACCCACGACCAGCACCACAGCTGCGCTGGCGCTGGGCGATGCATTGGCTGTGGCGCTCCTCGAAGCACGTGGCTTTAGTCCGGAAGACTTTGCCTTG
>JBDLTI010000085.1:0-4693 GCA_039805865.1 Pseudomonadota bacterium
GTGCTGCCGCCTCTTCCGCCTGTGCCACATCAAGCACTGATCGGGCCTGCGCCACTTTTACCGGATCCGATCCGCTCTTATCGATTGCTATGAAAACATTTTGTGCGCGGTTCATACGTGCCAAAGCAGCCTCAGAATTCGCCAGCGCCTTAAGCTCCTGCTCCCGGCTACGATCAAGCAGCATCTGCAGATCAGCCTTAGCCTTATCCAACACATCGGGCGTTAGCACAAACCGCCCATCGTAGTAGTTCCAGGTGCGCTTCGCCGTCTCCAGACGCACCTCTCTTAAAGTGCGCTCTTTCTCTTTAACGCGGCGCTCTAGATCCGTTCGCAACAAAACTGCACTGAGCAGCGCCAGGCGATCCTGCATCAGCACCAGCTGCTGACGGTCCGCTTCAGGCGCATTGGCTGCGGCCTCCTTTAGCTGGCGCACCTTTGTTTCGACAACCGCCTTCTCCTGCCCCAAGCCAATCAGCTGATCGGCCGTTGAAGCCAACTCTTTATTCAACTGTGCAATTTGCTGTTGCAACGCCAGCATCTCGTTGCGAACCGCATCACCATCAACCACCGACCAAGGCGGCGTTCCTGAAGGCGCAGTCCAGTTGTCACGCACCTGCTTTGCGTCAGTCACTTTGACATCTAATACCGCCAATTGCTTCAGATACCCAACCTGCTCGGCATAGCGATCTGTAAGCGTCTGGCGTAGATTGAACTGTTGCAGCAGGTCCTGACGGGCACCCGGAGCCAAACCTGGCTTATTGATGTCACTCTGCAATCGTTTCATCGCAGCCTGCGCTTCCGTCAGGCGATTTTCCGCATCGGCCAGCTCTTGCTTCGGGTCAATCACCGTCACCTGGGTAACTGCAGGCGTCGTTTTAACTGGCTTGGTGGGCAATAACGATGTCAACTGGGCATGCGCAACCGGTGCGCCAAGAACGCTCACCAAAACAGTTAAAGCAACAATCAGAATACGCATGTCGGATACACTTTCAATCAACGATTTCCGATTATCGCTTATCAAAGACAAAAAACGATGACCACCACAACTGAAAGCACCGCCAACGACTGCGGCAATTGCACCTACTGCTGCAACGCCATGAAAGTCCGTGAATTAGAAAAGCCCGCCAATACCTGGTGCAAACACTGCAACAAAGGCGAAGGCTGCGCCATCTATGAAACTCGGCCAGATTCCTGCCGCGTATATGAATGTCTTTGGCTGCGATCCCAGCAGATGGAGAAACCTTTACCTGCCTCAACCCGACCCGACAAATCGCATGTGGTTGTTGGCACCCTAAACGAAGGCAACGACATCGTACTTTATGTGAAACCCGCCCACCGCGATGCCTGGAAAGCACCTGCATTTGCACCGGCACTCGGTCTGTTTGTTAGCCGCGGCGTTCCAGTCTACATCAGCTGTAACGAGCAATTAACCCGCGTATTTTAAGCCAGCTGAAAAAACAAAAGCCACCCGAAGGTGGCTTTTGCGATTTGGTGGCCAGTCTCGGAATCGAACCAAGGACACGCGGATTTTCAATCCGGTTTCCACCACATTCACCACGTTTGACCGATGTAAATATTTGTTTATTTACATGCAGTTGCGCCGTTCTTGCATCACTGGTATGTTGACACAAATTGATGCTTTTTGACCCAATGTGTAGCCCCGGCGTAGCCCCGAAACATGACCACATCCAATACCTTTTCATTTAGTAAGCAACGCATTGAATCTCTTGAGCTACCAGAGCCCAACGAACGCATTGTATACCACGACACAAGAGAACGAGGGCTAACCATTCGGGTCAGCAGCACCGGCAGCAAAACCTTTTACTTGTATCGCCGCACAAAAGGGGGAGGCAGCCCAGAGCGTATTAACTTGGGCAAGTTTCCTCAAATGAGCGTGGAACAAGCCAGAAGAAAAGCTGCAGAACTAAATGCAGAAATCGAGGGGGGAGCAAATCCCGCCGAGGTTAAGCGCTTATTAAAGGCAACCCCAACGCTTTCGCAACTGTTCACAGAGTATGGACAACGACACGGCGAGGCCAAAGCCAGCTGGAAAGATGACCAGCAACGATTCAGAGATCATATCGAGCCGCTGATAGGTAAGAAAAAAATCACACAGATTGTACGTAGCGATTTAATGCTCGTTTTATCGGCTGGCTTTCAAAAAGGCCTCTCAACCGGAACCGTTCGACAATTAAGAGCTCTGTTATCGTCGCTATTCAAGATGGCCGCCGAGTTCGGTTACATTGAGCTAAGCCCTGCCACCCAGCTCAGCGTTCAAGGGACTCCGGTCCAACGAGATCGTTTCTTGCAATCCAAGGAGCTTCCCTCCTTTTTCTCAGCGCTTGAGCAAGACGCAAATACCGACATCACCGATTTGATCAGGCTGGCTTTGCTCACTGGCGCACGCCGGGGAAATATTTCTTCCATGAGATGGCAAGACCTAGATCTAGACAACGCAATCTGGCGTATTTCACTTACCAAGAACCAAACCTCGCACACCATTCCGTTGACCAGCGATGCCGTCGCCATTCTCAAATCCCGGCAAGCTACGCACCAGCAAAGACTCAAGGACAATTCATACCCGAACGGCAAACCGTACGTTTTCCCCGGAACAGGAAAACTGGGACACATACGCGATCCACACAAAACTCTTGAAAGAATCTTTGACCGTGCTGAAATAGACAGCATCTCAAAACTGATCAAAGAAGCTGGTGGCAGATTTGAATGGCCAATCCCGAGACAGAAACCCAAGGGTAACAGAGGGCCAATCATGGAGACACTAAAGGAGGCTTTGCAAAGATCTCGTGCAGCTGCCGTAGCTCATAATATCGACATCTCTAACTGCCGCATCGAAGATTTCACATTCCATGACTTACGACGCACCCTGGGTAGCTGGCAAGCAATGACAGGAGCATCACTGCCCGTGGTGGGGAAAAGCTTGAATCACAAGACCCCACAAGCGACAGCAATTTACGCTAGGTTGCAACTCGACCCTGTAAGAGAATCTGTAGGCAAAGCAACAGAAAAAATGCTCGAACTGGGGAAAGCTCAACGCGTTAAATTTTCCGAGGCCAACCCCACCGGCAAATAGGAGCTTCAACGCACCGGCCGTAAATCCCTCACGTCAAAGAAAGAAGCATCAGCCAATCTCCGAGCGTGGTTGATATTGGGAACGTTCTTTTTGTGAATCCAGCTGTGAACGGTGTTATTGGCAACGCCAAGCATGACAGCAACACGAGTTGGGCCACCAGCACGATCCACTGCAACGCGGACCCTGTTGTCGTACATGGGGGTGTGAAATATAGACATGGGTAAATCCTCATAAAAACGTGACAATCTGGTGTTCATCCAGAGTCACTCTGTTGTCCTTATTTTAGTTCGCTTAATGAGGAAACGAAGGCTGGGCGGGGCTTTCAGAGAAATTTGTTCAGAAAAGGATAGGCTCGGTTTTTTTTAAGGGCCAAATCCCGATAGAATCACACGACAATACCCATAGAAAATTACACAAATGGCAAAAATTCCACCCTACGCCCTATTCCTCCATCTGTGCACAAATCAAAGAAAGGAAAGCCAAGACCCCGACTTTGAAGGCTGCGAAGACATCCTCGCTTATCTTGCGGTACAGGAAGCCAACGGTAAACCTGCAAAGATTACCAACCTCGTACAGTCGCTTTGCTTCGGAACCGGGCCGACAGTCCACCGAAAAGTGGGCACTTTGGTAGAACGCGGTCTGATAAAACTTACGCAAAGCCATACAGACGCACGGGCAAAGGACATCACTATCACCACAGCCGGAACAGCACTCCTCAAAGAGAAGTCAAAGCTGATGAAGCAGTGCTTGGATAACTAAGGCACTAGCGCTTATTAATTCATCGCCCAATAGGTGACGGTGACAAAACTGGGCTAACGGCCATTGTGTTCGACACACAAAACTGGCCTTGACGATTCCAGCCAACAGGGCATGTGCTCCCACTCAGAGGAACGGCCTGCCGTGCCATGGCGCTGTTTGCCATACAGAAGTTACCTTGGCGACTCCAGCCTAGTGGGCACGAACTGCCGCTCAAGGGTGTGATTGGCATTGAATTGGCACTGTTGGCAACACAAAATCCGCCCTGCTGATGCCACCCAATGGGGCAGCTAGCGTAGGACAACACAGGCATTGCGGCTAAGAACGCGACGATCAGCCTTGGCCTAGTTAGCTCAATAAGGAAGCGCATTTTTTGCATCATCGAAGGAAAGATTTTGGTTTCGGACATCCGGCTAGACGAGGCTAATCAACAAAAACTGATACAGCTCTAATTCTTCTATTTGGATTTGGATTCTCTCGCAGGTTTCCAGCTGTTCAGCTTGCTCAGGTTTTAACCTGATCAACATGGACTCGTCCGACAATGGTTCAAAAGTCGCGTAGCTAATACCATCGATAGTGGTGAGATAACCGTATGTGCAAGCGAGAACTGGTGTCATAGTATTTCCTGGCGTAACTGTCGATTACCTTCTCGGCCCGATTATGGTGAGGTTGCCCCGATCCGTACAGCCTATCGATACCTTAACGTTCTCCACTTGAGCTAGCTTGTCCTGTGGCACACCAAAATGCACACGGCGGATCTCTGGATAGCCGCTAATGGGTAATATGCGATAGCTAGCCCCATCCATCTTATACGGTTGATCGATCATCGCAGTCTGAAAAATGTCA
>JBDLTI010000086.1:0-4459 GCA_039805865.1 Pseudomonadota bacterium
CGAGCGTATTTACCATCTGGATCGTGGTTACGAACGCATTGAGGAAAAGCTGGCGCGTCTGGGCGCCTCGGTACGTCGCGTCCGCTAGAATACGGGTGTGGGCATGGTTCATGCCTTTCCTGCTTTGAACTGATTGGAACTTGCTGTGAGTAGCAATAACTGCGGTATCACCATTGCCCTGTCGAAGGGTCGTATCCTCGAAGAAACCATGCCGTTGCTAAAGGCGGCTGGCATTCTGCCGACGGAAGATCCGGAATCGTCACGCAAACTGATTCTGCCTACGCAGGATCCTGATGTGCGTATTGTGATTGTGCGCGCAACCGATGTGCCGACCTACGTGCAATATGGGGCCGCTGATATGGGTATTGCTGGCAAAGATGTACTGATCGAGCATGGTGGTCAGGGGTTGTATGAACCGCTGGATCTGCAGATTGCGCGTTGCAAAATGATGGTGGCCGTATCCGAAGGGTTTGATTACGCGGCGGCGGTTAAGCCGGGTAGCCGTCTGCGTGTAGCGACCAAATACGTCAATATCGCGCGTGAACACTTTGCCGCTAAAGGCGTACACATTGATCTGATCAAGCTCTATGGCTCCATGGAGTTAGGGCCACTGGTCGGGTTGTCAGATGCGATTGTTGATCTGGTGTCTTCAGGTAATACTCTGCGGGCTAATAATTTGCAGGCGGTAGAAGATGTGATGCCGATCTCTTCACGCCTTGTGGTGAATCCGGCTGCCTTGAAGCTCAAGCATGAGCGTCTGCAGCGTATCCTTAGTGATTTCGAAGGCGCTGTTGCACGTCAGGCTGCCTGACCCGGAGACTGCTATGACCATCCGTCGGTTAAGTACGCAATCAGCAGCTTTTGCCGCTGAACTTAAAACATTGTTAGCGCTGGAAGCCGAGCAAGATGCCGGTATCGAGCGGACGGTGATCGAGATTCTGGCCGAGATCCGCCAGCGTGGCGATGCCGCATTGCTGGATTACACCCGTAAGTTTGATCGGCTGGATGTGCATGATGCACAGCATCTGGAATTGCCTCAGGCAGAGCTACAGACCGCACTAGAAAACTTGTCTCATGATCAGCGTGCTGCGCTGGAGACTGCGGCGCAGCGTATTCGCGTTTTTCATGAACGCCAGCGTGTAGAAGGTTGGACCTATACCGAAGCGGATGGCACGGTTCTCGGCCAACGGGTGACCCCGCTTGATCGGGTAGGGCTGTATGTGCCAGGCGGTAAGGCGGCCTACCCCTCGTCAGTACTCATGAATGCCATTCCGGCCAAAGTGGCCGGGGTGAAAGAACTCATTATGGTGGTGCCAACGCCGGGCGGGGAACGTAATCAGCTGGTTCTGGCGGCTGCGGCAATTGCCGGTGTGGATCGTGTATTTACTATCGGTGGTGCGCAGGCTGTGGGTGCTTTGGCTTACGGTACGGCAACCGTGCCGCAGGTCGATAAGATTGTGGGCCCGGGTAACGCCTACGTGGCCAATGCCAAGCGCCATGTGTTTGGCACGGTGGGTATCGATATGATCGCCGGCCCATCGGAAATTCTGATTATTGCCGATGGCACAACACCATCGGATTGGGTGGCCATGGATCTGTTCTCGCAAGCCGAGCACGACGAATTGGCGCAATCCATCCTGATCTGTCCGGACGCCGCCTATCTGGATGCCGTCACCGAAAGTATTGATCGCCTGTTGCCGCAAATGCCACGGGCTGAGGTGATCCGCACGTCGCTCAAAGACCGGGGTGCATTGATTCTGGTGAAGGATCTGGCAGAAGCCTGCGAGATCAGCAACCGTATTGCGCCAGAGCATCTGGAGCTGTCTGTCAAAGACCCACAGGCCTTGGTACCCCACATACGCCATGCTGGCGCGATCTTTATGGGTGCCTACAGTTCAGAGTCTTTGGGCGATTACTGTGCTGGCCCAAATCACGTGTTGCCCACTTCGGGTAGCGCGCGTTTTTCGTCCCCACTGGGCGTGTATGACTTCCAGAAACGCAGCAGTCTGATTCATGTGTCTCAGGCCGGTGCTCAGACTTTAGGCCGTATCGCATCCGGTCTGGCGGAAGGTGAGGGGCTCACCGCACATGCCCGCTCCGCAGATTTTAGAATCGGCCACTAAACCCATTCCAGCACCGCCAACGCCCGCAGCCCTTTTTCTGGGGTTTAGTCGTGTTGGGCTGTCCGGTTTTGGTGGTGTGTTGCCGTGGGCGCGTCGACTGCTTGTAGAGACAGAAGGCTGGCTGTCGGCCGAAGAATTTAATATCTTGTTGGGGCTTTGCCAGTTTCTGCCCGGGCCTAACGTGGTGAACCTAGCGGTTGCTGTAGGCGTGCGTTTCTGTGGTTGGCGTGGCGCGGTCGCTGGCGCCACAGGTCTGATGCTGGGCCCGTTTCTGGTGGCGCTTGTACTCGGAGTGCTTTATGCGCGTTATGGTGAGTTGCCCGCCGTGCAATCCATGCTGCACGGCATTACGCTGGTGGGTGCCGGGCTCATCATCGCGACAGGTTTTCGCATGGGGTTAAACGTCAAAAACCGGGCGATTTATCTCCCGTTTGCCGGGGCCGCATTTGCCGCCATTGCGTTACTACATTGGCCGCTGCCTGTGGTGATGCTGGGTGGCGCAACCCTGACGATTAGCTTGAGCTGGTGGCGTTTGAGTCAGGAGGCAAAAGCGTGCCGATCCTGATCGAACTTTTTGCCAGTTTCTTTTTGGTAGCTTTCGTGTCATTTGGCGGAGCATCAGCCGTTATTCCGGAGTTGTACAGGATTGCGGTGACCGAGCATGCGTGGATGGATGCGCGCACCTTTACCGAACTCTTTGCCATTGCCCAGGCGGCTCCTGGGCCCAATGTGCTGATTGTTACGCTAATTGGCCAGCATGTGGATGGCTGGTTAGGCGCATTTCTAGCTACGCTTGGCATGTGTTTACCGATGAGCCTGCTGGTAGGCCTACTGTTCAAGCACTGGGACAAACTGCAACACTGGCGGGGTCGAGCAGCCATTCAGTTGGGGGTGGCACCCATGGCCGTTGGCCTGGTGTTGGCTTCCGGTAGCCTCATCGCCCATTCAGCAGCCCCGAGCCTGATCGGTATTTTGCTGTTGCTGTTAACTGTGGCCATCAACCTCAGAACAAAGCTCCACCCCCTGTGGTTGATCCTACTTGGGGGTGTGCTGGGTCTGATGGGGTTGGTGTAATTTTTTACGCCAGGATTTCTTTCAATGCTTCAATCAGTGCCGCGCATTCGGCTTCTGTACCAATCGTAATCCGCAAGTGCTGATCAATTCGCGGTAAGCGGAAGTGGCGCACGATAATCGCGCGTTCCCGTAGCGCCAGTGCCAAATCACCGGCATCCCGGTGCGGGTGACGGGCAAAAATAAAGTTAGCGGTCGAGGGCACCACATCAAACCCGAGCGCGCTTAACTGTTCACTAACCCAGGTGCGGCTGGTCATGATGCGCTGGCGATCATATTCAAAGCCAGTGCGGTCTTGCATCGCGGCAATCGCGCCAGCGCTGGCTAAGCGATCTACTGGGTAAGAGTTGAAGCTATTCTTAATACGCTCCAGACCCGCCAGCAGTTCCGGTTGGCCAATGGCAAAGCCGACCCGCAGGCCAGCCAGTGCACGGGATTTGGAGAAGGTCTGTACTACCAGCAGGTTAGGAGTATCCTTCACCATTGTTACGGCAGTTTCAGCACCAAAATCGACATACGCCTCGTCCACCACGATCACACGATCTGGTAAGCGACGGCAAAGACGTGCAATCGCTTCCAGGCTAACGGTTTGGCCAGTTGGGGCGTTCGGGTTTGGGAAAATCACCGCACCAGCATGATCGGGTACCTTATCCAGATCGAGGGAAAAGTCATTTTCCAGTGCGATATGCTCGGCGCGTATGCCATTCAGCTTGCTGTAGACGGGATAAAAACTGTAGGTAATGTCCGGGTAAACCAGCGGGCCGGGATGATTAAGCAGCGCCTGAAAGGCAAAAGCCAGAATCTCATCAGAACCATTACCCACGAACACGTGATCCCGGCCAATGCCGTAATAGTCAGCAATGGCCTGGCGCAGGGCGGTCGAGTCCGGATCGGGGTAAAGGCGCAAATCACCGCTGGTAGCGGCACGAATGGCGGCGAGAACACTTTCTGAGGGCGGATAAGGGCACTCGTTGGTGTTCAGCTTGATCAGGTTCGCTATTTTGGGCTGTTCGCCCGGCGTGTAAGGGGTCAGGTCGTGGACGACCCCGCTCCAGAATCGGCTCATGGATCTGCAAGTTCCTAAATACAAAGGCGCTACGATGGTATCATGGCAAAAAACTCACTTGAACTGCAAAATCATGCGGCAAGCCACAATACAGCGCGACACCCTCGAAACCCAGATTACCATCCAGATCAACCTGGATGGCACGGGTAAGGCAGACCTCAATACTGGCGTTCCTTTTCTGGACCACATGCTGGATCAG
>JBDLTI010000087.1:0-4202 GCA_039805865.1 Pseudomonadota bacterium
ATGCATCAAAGTAGTACTTGTTTTCCATGATCGTATAGAGGCCATGAAACTTCTTGGCCAGCGCCGCAGGAATCGATGGCTTAACCATGTAGAAGTAATACGTCACAACCAGACCGGCGACCATCAGCCAGAATGGCAGCGTTTGTACGGAATGCATTGCCATAGCAAGCGGGCCGTGAAACTCTTCTTTCATCTCGGCCATCACCGGGATTGCTTTGTTGACGTAGATCACGCCATCAAAGAACGAACCGTAAAGCATTGGATCAATGGCGTAGTAACCAATAATCACCGACGGAATGGCCAGAAGAATCAGCGGCAATGTAACCACCCATGGCGACTCGTGAGGCTTGTCACCCGGTTGTAGCCCATGATGGTGCTCTTCGTGAGCGTGGTCGTCATGGCCATGAGCATCGTGCGAAGCATGATCATCATGTGCGTGTGCAGCAGCCACATGCTCTGCATCATTCCAGCGCTCAGGGCCGTGGAAGACGATGAAGTACGAGCGGAATGTATAGAAAGTCGTTACAAACACGCTGGCAGTAACGGCGAACAAAGCATAACCCGAACCCGGCAGATTCGAGAAATGCACCGCTTCGATAATCGAATCTTTGGAATAGAAGCCAGCGAAGAACGGGAAAGCGATCAGCGACAGCGAGCCGATCATCGTCGTAATCCAGGTGACTGGCATGTACTTCCACAGGCCACCCATGTTGCGGATGTCTTGATCGTGGTGCATACCGATGATGACCGAACCCGCACCGAGGAACAGCAACGCCTTGAAGAAAGCGTGCGTCATCAGGTGGAAGATAGCAATCGGGTAAGCAGCCACACCGAGGGCAACGGTCATGTAACCCAACTGCGACAGCGTCGAGTAGGCAACGATACGCTTGATGTCGTTCTGGATCATGCCCAGGAAGCCCATGAACAATGCAGTCGTTGCACCGATAATGAGAATGAACGACAGCGCGGTTGGCGACAGATTAAACAGTGGCGAACAACGAGCCACCATGAAGATACCAGCCGTCACCATGGTAGCAGCGTGAATCAGCGCAGAAATAGGTGTTGGGCCTTCCATCGAATCCGGCAGCCACACATGCAATGGCACCTGAGCTGATTTACCCATAGCACCAATGAACAGGCAGATACAGGTGACGGTCATCAGAGACCACTCTGCAGCGCCCCACAGATTAATTGTTTTGTCGGCCAGCGATGGTGCAGCCTTGAAAACTTCTGCGTAATCCAGCGTGCCGAAATAAGCGAGTACAAGGCCAATACCCAGGATGAAACCGAAGTCACCGACACGGTTAACGAGGAAGGCCTTCAGGTTAGCGAAGATGGCCGTGTCACGGTTCATATAGAAACCGATCAACAGATAGGACACCAGACCTACCGCTTCCCAGCCAAAGAATAGCTGCAGGAAATTATTGCTCATCACCAGCATGAGCATCGAGAAGGTAAACAGACTGATGTACGAGAAGAAGCGACGGAAACCATCGTCATCTGCCATGTAGCCAATCGTGTAGATGTGAACCAGTAAAGACACCGAATTCACCACACACATCATCATGACGGTAAGGGTATCGATCTGGAAGCCGATGCTGAAGGTGTAGTTGCCACTGGTTGCCCAGGTGTACAAATTACCGTAGAAGGTATGCCCCGCTAAAACATCCTGCATGATCAGCAAAGAGGCGACCAGCGAGATAGCAACGCCGAGAATAGTGACCCCCGCAGAGAACCAGCGCGGCGTAACGCGACAAGTAAAGCCAGCAAGGGCAGCACCAACGAGGGGTGCCAGGGGTACGGTGAGGTAAAGGGATTTCATGTCCATGAGACGATTCCTGCTTAGCCCTTCATACGGTCGAGATCATCCACATGGATCGTGGACAGATTACGGAACAGAACAACCAGAATAGCGAGACCAATTGCCGATTCGGCAGCAGCCACAGCCAGAATAAAGAACACAAATACCTGGCCATTCAGATCCTGAAGGAAATGGGAGAAGGCAATGAAATTGGTGTTCACGGCAAGCAGCATCAATTCGATGGCCATCAGCAGGATGATCAGGTTTTTCCGATTGAGGAAAAGTCCAATCACGCTAATGCCGAAAAGCACAGCAGCCAGGACGAGGAAATGTGAGAGGGTCAGCAAGGCAGTCTCCGGTTCTAACTCGGTCTGGGTTATTTAGTAGTGCCATCGCCTGCTTCCGGTTCGGAAGCGGCTGGCGCAGCAGGTTGAGGTTTTACTGCGTCCATTTTCACGACACGCAGACGATCAGCTGCTTTAACAGCGACTTGGTCGGAAATGATCTGACGCTTCGTATCTTTACGACCGCGGTGCGTCAGGATGATCGCCGCAATAATGGCGACCAGCAGAATGGACGCAGCAACTTGATCCGGATAGGTGTACTGGGTATAAAGTAGCAGACCCAGATCCTTGGTGTTGGACGAATTGGCTAATTCCGGAGGGAGCGGCATGTCCAGAACCTGGAAGTACTGACCACCTAACACAATGCTCATTTCCAGAATCATCAGAATACCGATCAGGGCACCCAGCGGTAGATAGCTCCAGAAGCCCTGACGCAGACGATCTAAATTGATATCCAGCATCATCACCACAAACAAGAACAGCACCATCACTGCGCCCACGTAAACCAGAATCAGCACAATGGCCAAAAACTCAGCCTGTGCAAGCATCCAGACCATGGCTGCAGTAAAGAAGCTCAGTACCAGAAACATGGCGGCGTTTACTGGGTTACGTGCGGCAACGACACCCAGACTGGCACCCACCAGAATGGTAGACAGCACGTAAAAGAGGATTAGTTTGAAGTCCATCTTTAATCCTTATCGGTATGGGGCATCGCCAGCACGATCAGCAGCGATCTGGGATTCGTAGCGATCCCCATTCGCCAGCAGCATCGGCTTGGTGTAATACAAATCACCACGTGCTTCACCGTGGTACTCAAATACGCGCGTTTCAACAATGGCATCAACCGGGCAAGCTTCTTCACAGAAACCACAGAAAATGCACTTGGTCAGGTCAATATCGTAGCGCGTTGTACGACGGCTACCGTCATCACGTTGATCAGACTCAATGGTAATCGCCATCGCCGGGCAAATTGCTTCGCAGAGTTTACAGGCAATACAGCGCTCTTCCCCGTTGGGATAACGGCGCAGGGCATGCAACCCACGGAAGCGACGGCTTTGCGGGGTTTTTTCTTCCGGATACTGAACGGTGATCTTTGGCTGGAAAAAATACCAACCGGTCACACTCAGACCTTTACGGAGCTCTTTGAGGAACAGGCTGTTAACAACCTGTTTGCTCTTGGTGACGAATTCGCTAATGGCACCCATGATCTTAGTTCCAGATATTCAGCGGGGAAATCAACCAGACACCCGTTACGACCAACCAGATGATCGTCAGGGGAATGAACACTTTCCAGCCCAGACGCATAATCTGGTCATAACGGTAACGCGGGAATGTGGCGCGGAACCAGAGGAAACAGAAGAGCAACGCTGCAGTCTTCAATGCCAACCAGAAGAAACCGTCTGGCAGGAAGCCGACTGGCGACAGCCAGCCGCCCAGGAACATGATGGCCGTCAGAATGCTGATCAGAATCATGTTGGCGTATTCGGCCAGGAAGAACAGCGCAAATGCAAAACCCGAATAATCTACATGGAAGCCGGCCACGATTTCCGATTCGCCTTCGGCCACGTCAAATGGTGCGCGGTTAGTTTCGGCAATACCAGAGATGAAGTAGACCAGGAACATCGGGAACAAAGGCAGCCAGTTCCACGAAAGGATACCCACGCCATAATCGGCAAACATACCCTTGTCCTGACCGTTAACGATGTCCGACAGATTCAGGCTCTGCGACACCATCAACACACAGACCAGCGCAAAGCCCATGGCGATTTCATAAGAAATCATTTGAGCGCCTAAACGCATCGCCCCTAGGAAAGCGTATTTCGAGTTGGAAGACCAACCGGCCAGGATCACGCCATAAATACCCACGGATGACAGTGCCAGTACAAATAGCAAGCCGGCATCAATGTCAGCAAGTACCCAACCATCAGCAAAAGGAATCACTGCCCAAGCGACTAGCGCCGGCGCAATCGACAGAACCGGAGCCAGAATGTAAAGGAACTTGTTGGCAACCGTTGGGACGATGCTTTCTTTGAGCAGCAGCTTGACACCATCGGCGA
>JBDLTI010000088.1:0-4137 GCA_039805865.1 Pseudomonadota bacterium
TCGCACTTTCGAAGATGGCTTACCCGCCAAGCTGGCCAACAAGCCCGTTCAGGTGCGCTTGGCGCAGGAACCGGTGGTGTCGATCAGTACGGGCCAGAAATCCCGTCTTGAAATCGATATTCTTCGCGTCGATTGACCGCTAGGCGTACATACAACGGGTTGAATCAGATAAAATCCATAAAGTATTTACTATCTATTTCCGGGAGCAGATGTGACTCGTATTGTTGTCGTAACATCAGGTAAGGGTGGCGTTGGCAAAACCACGACCAGTGCCTCTTTCGCCAGCGGCCTTGCCATGCGTGGCTTTAAAACTGCCGTCATCGATTTCGATGTGGGTCTACGCAATCTGGATCTGATCATGGGCTGCGAACGCCGTGTTGTTTACGATCTGGTCAACGTAATCTCCGGTGAAGCCACCCTGAATCAGGCGCTGATCAAAGACAAACATTGCGAAAATCTCTTCGTGCTGCCTGCATCGCAAACACGTGACAAAGATGCGCTCACCGAAGAAGGCGTCGAAAAGGTCCTGAAAGATCTCGAACACATGGGCTTCGAATATGTGATCTGTGATTCGCCGGCTGGTATCGAACGTGGTGCCGTAATGGCCCTCACCTTTGCCGACGAAGCGATTATCGTCACCAACCCAGAAGTCTCTTCCGTCCGTGACTCGGATCGCATCCTGGGCATTCTGCAAGCCAAATCGAAGCGTGCTCAAGCAGGTGGCGAACCGGTCAAAGAACATCTGCTAGTGACGCGTTATTCTCCAAAGCGTGTTGAAGACGGCGAAATGCTGTCGTTCAAAGACGTTCAGGAAATTCTCCGTGTGCCCATCATCGGTGTTATCCCGGAATCAGAATCGGTGCTGCACGCATCGAACCAGGGTACCCCGGCCATCCATATCGAACAATCCGAGGTGGCTGAGGCCTACAAGGATGTGATTGCCCGCTTCCTGGGTGAAGACGCACCGCTGCGCTTCGTGTCGTACGAGAAGCCCGGTCTGTTCAAGCGTCTGTTCGGAGGCTAAGCAATGTCCCTGCTCTCCCTTATTTTTGGTTCAAAGCCCAAAACGGCCAATATGGCCAAAGAACGTCTGCAGCTGATTATTGCTCGTGAGCGTGTCGACGATGGCAAGCCTTCTGCCGACTTCCTGCCAGCGATGCAACAGGAGCTGGTTGCTGTTATTTCCAAGTACGTGCATGTCAACGCAGATGACATCAAGGTATCGATGGAAAAGAAAGGCAACTACGAAGTTCTGGAAGTGAACATCGTACTGCCCGAACAGAACTAAGCCTTTACGCTCTACCAAACAGAAAGGGATCCACGGGATCCCTTTCTGCTTATGGTGAATTGCTTTAGGCAAGAATCTCAGCGATGTCATCTGCGAGCTTAATCTCACGCTCGAATTGCTCCCACTCAAGGCCTAGCGCGTCACGCGCAGAGACCATACCAATCGGTCTACCGGCTTGCAATACGGGCACATGGCGGAATCCATGCTGATGCATGAGGTGCAGCGCGTGGGACAGCGGCTTATCGGATTCCAGGCCCATCACTTCATGCGTCATCACCTGATCCAGCACAGTCGTATTAACATCCAACCCGGCGGCAACCACACGATTCATCAAATCGCGTTCGGTAAATATGCCAGCCAAAAAACCGTCTTTTTCCACAACAACGGAACCGGTGCCTTTGGCCTTCATTGCCTTGGCCGCTTCAAACACAGTCATCTGAGGGGTGCCAGTAACCAATGGGCGTTTGCTAACGATGGTATGAAGATTTCGATTAGGCATAGAGACCTCTCCTTAGGGGGATGTTCCATCATGCACTCTTACCCATAGGAATCAAGCTGCGATGCAGCACAGCTTTATCGTTGGTTTAGGACCAAACCCCTGTCAGCACTTTCTCTGCCCAGAGCAGTGCTGCTAGCGTTTTGCCATCCGTTAACCTGCCCTCACGAATGGCGACAAATGCCTCATCCAGGGATAATTCAACGAGTTCCAGAAACTCACCTTCGTCGAGGTTATTCTGGCCCAAAGACGTCAAATCCTGGGCAAGGTAGATTTCGATCCGTTCATTGGCGTAACCAATCGTCGGATGCATCGTAGCCAGATGTCGCCATTGCTGAGCTGTATGACCCGTTTCTTCCTGGAGCTCGCGTTGTGCCGTTTTGAACGGATCTTCATTCGGGTCAATTTTGCCTGCTGGCAATTCGAGCATCACCCTGCCCACCGGGTATCGGTATTGCCGTTCAAAGATCAGGTTGCCGTTGGGTAACACCGGGATAATGACCACGGCGCCCGGATGGGTGATGTACTCACGCACCCCTTCGCTACCATCGGGTAAACGAACGGCATCCCGGCGTATATCCAGCAAGCAGCCTTTCCAAATCTGCTCACTGCTTATACAAGTCTCGATCAGATGATCGTCGTTGCCTGGGGTGTTGTTCATAACGGTTTCCTTGAAAAGCAAAACGCCCCGACAAACGGGGCGTTTTGGTGACAGCCAATGAACTTACAGTGAGCGTAGTAGCGAGAAGGCACAGAGCGACATGATCGTTTGCGGGAACAGGCCGAACAGTGCGATGGCTAAACCGTTAATCGACAGCAATACGCGCATATCTGCAGGCGCTTCAATCGGTGATTCATCGATTGGCTCATCAAAATACATCACTTTAACGATGCGCAGGTAGTAGAAAGCACCGATCAGTGACATCAGTACCGCATAAATTGCGAGGCCAATCTGACCTGACGCAACCACAGCCTGAAGAATCGAGAACTTTGCAAAGAACCCAATAAAGAAAGGCACGCCAGCCATGGAGAACATGATCATCATCATGACTAACGCAAACCAGGGGTTACGCTTGTTCAAACCTTTAAAGTCATCAATTCGATCCGCTTCAAAACCAGCACGGGACAGCAGAATAATCACACCGAAGGCTGCGACGCTCATCATGACGTAGGACACGACATAGAACATCGAGGAGCTATAGGCGTTCAACGCAAAGCGTGCATCGCCACCGACCACACCCACAACAATACCCAACAGGACAAAGCCCATGTGAGAAATGGTTGAATAGGCTAGCATGCGCTTGATGTTCGTTTGTGGGATCGCAGCGAGGTTACCAATGGCTAGCGACAGCACCGCCAGAATCAGCAGCATGCCTTGCCAATCTGGGGCCAGCAGCAACAGACCCGACACCAGCAAGCGCATGGTGATGGCAAAGGCAGCCAGTTTAGGGGCACCGCCAATCAGCATGGTGATCGGTGTTGGTGCACCCTGATAGACATCCGGCACCCACATATGGAACGGCACAACGCCGAGCTTGAAGGCCAGACCAGACACAATAAAGACCAGACCAAAAATCAGGATCGTTGGATTTGCAGCATTCGCAACCAGCGCATCTGAAATTTCCGGAATGCTCAGCGTACCGGTGGCGCCATAAATCATGGACATACCGTACAGCAACAGACCCGAAGCCAGGGCGCCGAGCACAAAGTACTTCATTGCGGCTTCAGTTGAAGACACGCTATCGCGGTTCATGGCGATCAGCGCATAGGTTGAAAGCGTTAGCAATTCGACACCCAGGTAAATCGTTAGCAGGTGGTTGGCCGAGATCATGACCATCATGCCCAGGGTGGCAAACAGCACCAGCACGTAGAACTCGCCACGGCGCAGATCCGGCCGTTGCAGAATATACGGGCGCGCATAGAACAAGGTGACCATAGCCGTCAGATACAGAACCAGCTTGAGCAGATCGCCCATGAGGTCATCAACATACAGACCATTAAAGGCGTAGACCACCTCACCCGTGCTGGTGAACAGCGTCAGGATTGCAGCACCCACAAGCGTGAGCTGAGTCATGACGAATGTCGAGGTGTGCGCAGGATCTTTAACAAACAGATCCAGAATGAGAATCAGACAGCCCATGGCCAGTACCAGGACTTCTGGGCTGGCTGTGATGAGATCGAGCACGTAGGGGTTCATAGTGTCAGGTTCCGTTACTGGAGTTTGCTTATTGCTACGTGACGCAGCAGATCATTCACAGAGGTATGCATGATGTGGGTGAGCGGCTCAGGCCAGACACCTAAGGCCAGCACAAAGAATGCCAGCAAAGCCATGATGAACAGCTCACGCTTATTC
>JBDLTI010000089.1:0-3967 GCA_039805865.1 Pseudomonadota bacterium
CGTTTGTCTAATAGGTACTGGGGAAGCCGTGAGAATTTCTGTTCTGTTTCAGCGCTAAGCGCTGGTAGAGGCGCCAACCTGGCTTCATCGTAAGGGGCTTGTGTCCGCTCGGTGTGCGGTTTGGCAAAGTAGGCTCGTAATGAAGCGAGTGAGTCAGCGCTGTGATAGCGCGTTGCTGGCCCCTTGCCGGTAACGATCAGCTGCGTTGTGCCAACCAGCTCTCTAAGGCGACGGTTGAGTGAGGTTCGTGGTGTTTTGAATTCGCGCTCAATCTCGCCCGCCGACACCCCTTGAGGAAAGCCGGATATAAAATCGAGGAGAGATTGGTTGGTTAGATTATCCATATGATTTCTAATGGATTATTGTCGATCTAACCAATAATGGCAAGATTTTTGGTTAGATACAGGTCTGAGGAAGATACATAACCGGGTTCAGTGTATCGGGACCCAGTGTTTGCATCGAAAGGCAGTTGATGTGTACCTAAAACAGGTACGATCGTACCTGAAAGTGGTACTTGGGGGTGTCGACTTTTGGCGGCTAAAACGCAATACTTGTACGTCTAGTTTTAATAGTCGCATTGGGTTGAGTTAAAAGATTACGAGCCATTGAAAGGGTTGCAATGAGAAAAGCACAGCTGATTCAGTCAGTTTTTATGGCGTTGCTATTAGTTGGCGTTTCTGCGGCAAACGGGCAGGAATCTTTTAGAGACCGTCAGATCGATGCAAGATTCGCGGCGGCAGATAAGAACCAGGATGGCAAATTGACGCTGGAAGAGGCGCAGCAGGGTATGCCTAAGGTGGCGGCCAATTTCGATAAGATTGATACGCAGAAGCGTGGCTATGTCACGCTGGATCAAATTAAAGCAGCGGCAGACCGCTAACAAATTTCTTGGTGAGGGGATTCGGGATGACAACAAAAATGGGTAAGACATCTACGGTTTGCCGTGCTGTTGGCGCGGCAGCTCTTGTGCTGGCTGGCTTATTGCCATTATCGGCCGAGGCGCAGTGGGTGTTGGTGGCACGCCATGTGATTGGCCGGGTGCAGCAGGTAACGCAGCAACAGGATGCATCAGCAGGTCAGGCAGCCTCTCAGCAGGTGACGCAGGTGGCAACGGTAGTGCTCGATGCGCCAGCGAGCCGCGTGTATCAGGTGGCCACGAATGCGACCAATCGCAACAAAGAGGTCACCGTGGTGAGTAACGATCCGGCGACGATGACGATCAACCTGAAAGAAGGAGATCAGTCTGCCACGTTGAATGTCACCGCGCTCAATAAGAACCTGTCTCAGCTGATGATCGTGGGCACGGCGCCTGCCGGTGAGAGCCCGCAAACCACCCGTATTGTGAATGCTGTCATGCGTCTGTGTGGTGACCTGGGTAAAACCTGCCAGATGGGCGGCAACTAGATTCATGAGTGATCCGATTCGTTTGACGCAATACAGCCACGGTGCAGGCTGTGGCTGCAAGATTTCTCCCAAGGTGCTGGATATCATTGTTGCCGGGAGCGGGCTACAGAATATTGACCCTAAGTTGTGGGTCGGTAATGCGTCGCGAGACGATGCTGCGGTGTATGCAATTGATGCCGAGCGTGGTGTGGTGTCGACCACCGATTTCTTTATGCCGATTGTGGATGATCCGTTTGATTTTGGGCGGATTGCGGCAACCAATGCCATTAGCGATATCTATGCCATGGGCGGCACGCCGTTGATGGCGATTGCGATTCTGGGGTGGCCCGTTAATGTGCTGCCGCCGGAAGTGGCGCGTGAGGTCGTGCGTGGTGGCCGAACTGTGTGTGAAGCAGCGGGGATTCCTCTCGCTGGTGGGCACTCGATTGATGCGCCCGAACCGATTTTTGGCTTGGCCGTTACCGGGTTGGTTGAGAAGCGTCATATGAAGCGCAACGACACGGCTCAGGTGGGGTGCCGTTTGTATCTGACCAAACCGCTGGGCGTGGGGATTCTGACAACAGCAGAAAAGCGCGGCGTTCTAGAACCAGCGCATGTTAACGTGGCACGTGATTGCATGACCCAGTTGAATAAAGTGGGTGCAGATTTCGGCCAGTTGCCGCAAGTGCTGGCGATGACGGATGTAACGGGCTTTGGATTGTTGGGCCACCTGGTAGAAATGGCCGATGGTAGCGGCCTCACCGCAGAGCTGGATGCAGCAGCCGTACCGGTATTGCCGGGCGTATTGCAATACCTGGCAGCCGGATGCATACCCGGGGGCACGTTACGCAATTTTGAGAGCTACGGCGCACGGATTTCTGGGTTGAGTGATGACCAGAAGCATTTGTTGTGCGATCCGCAGACGAGTGGTGGGTTGCTGGTAGCGGTAACCCCAGACGGTGAGGCTGGGTTTCTTGAGGTCGCAAAACGGGCCGGGTTCAACCTACAGCCCATAGGCCAACTGGTGGCGCAGCAGGCGCAGGCGGTTGTTGTACGCTGATGTTGCAGACCGTTAACGAATACCGGGAAATATTGCTCAGCGGTGCGCCGCTGATGGATACCCGTGCGCCTATCGAGTTTAGTCGCGGGAGCTTTCCCGGAGCCACGAATTTACCGCTGATGACTGATGAAGAGCGGGCTCAAGTAGGTACCTGTTACAAAGAGTTAGGGCAGGAAGCCGCGATTGCGCTGGGACATCAGTTGGTGGCGGGCGAGGTGCGCAGTCAGCGAATCGCTGCCTGGGCCGAGTTTGCTCACGCTCATCCGGAAGGCTATCTCTTCTGTTTTCGTGGTGGTTTGCGCTCGCAGATTGTGCAACGCTGGCTTGCAGAAGTGGCCGGGGTTCAATATCGCCGAATTGCTGGCGGTTATAAGGCCATGCGGCAGTTTTTAATGGCCACCACTGAGGCAGCGGTAAAAGAACGCCAGATGTTGGTTGTGGGCGGCATGACAGGCACAGGAAAAACCGAGCTGCTCTCTGGGTTGCCCCATGCGGTGGATTTGGAAGGCTGTGCTAACCATCGGGGTTCCGGGTTTGGCAAGCGTGTTAGTGGGCAACCTGCCCAGATTGATTTTGAGCATCAGATCGCGATTCGCTTCCTCCAGCTTGAAGCGGCGGCTTTGCCGGGCTATGTAGTTGAAGACGAGGGGCTTTTTGTGGGCAAGTGTGCCTTGCCCGAGCCGTTGTACCGACAAATGGCTCAAGCGCCGCTGGTTTGGCTGGAAGATGGCTTCGAAAACAGGGTCAGCCGCATTCTGCGTGACTACGTGGTGGACCAGTTAGCCGATCATTTGACGTTCTATGGCACCCACGATGGTTTTAACCGTTTTGAAGCACACCTAGAGCAAAGCTTAGCGAATATTCATAAGCGCTTGGGCGGCGAGCGATACAAGCGGGCATCGGCGATGATGGCTGAGGCGCTGACGGCGCAGCGCCTATCTGGCGCGGTCGAGGGGCACCGGTTGTGGATTGAACTGCTGCTGCGGGAATATTACGACCCGATGTATGCACATCAGAAAGTTAGTAAGGCCGGACGCATTGTCGCCAGTGGCGATGCGGGCAAGTTGCATGATTTTTTGTTGAAATGACAGATTGTCACAATTCGGTAATGTTGACCCCCTAGACTTCAGCTTGTTGAAATTTTAAGTCTCAGGCGAGTGCGCACGGGATCAACTACTGGAGTCTAAGCGATGAAAGTTTCTGTAAATAAGCTGTTGGTGAGCCTGCTGATGTCGGCGGGTCTGGTTGCTGGCGCAAATGCTGCCCAGTTAACGGGTGCTGGCGCTACTTTCCCGGCGCCGATGTATGCGAAGTGGGCAGAAGCCTACAAAGCAGAAACCGGAACGACGATTAACTACCAGGCGATTGGTTCTGGCGGTGGTGTTAAACAAATCCAGGCGAAGACCGTGGATTTCGGTGCAAGCGATGATCCGGTTGCGGCTGCAGAGCTGGAGAAAAGCGGGTTGGCACAATTCCCGGCCATTATTGGTGGTGTGGTGCCGGTTGTTAACATCAAGGGTATCG
>JBDLTI010000090.1:0-3731 GCA_039805865.1 Pseudomonadota bacterium
CCCCAGGGCGGGCTGAACTTCGGTGCTGCGGTCAACCATGAGGCCGTTATTGATCAGCCTTATCAATTTGATTTTTACGATGGGGGTGGCATTGATATAGCCTTTCTGGGGTTGGCACAGGCTGACACGCAAGGCAACCTCAACGTATCTCGGTTTGGCCCTAAGCTGGCCGGCAGTGGTGGCTTTATTGATATCAGTCAATCGTCAAAGAAAGTGGTCTTTGTCGGCACTTTCACGGCCGATGGCCTAAAGGTCTCTGCAGAACACGGCACCCTACGGATCGATAGCGAAGGTCGTGCACGCAAATTCATATGCGCCGTCGAGCAGATGACTTTTAGCGGTGGGTTTGCGTCACAACGCCATCAACCGGTGTTATACATTACAGAACGTTGCGTTTTTGAGCTGACACCCGAGGGTATGATGCTCACCGAAGCGGCGCCAGGCATCGACCTGGAACGCGACATTCTGGCGCAGATGGATTTTGTGCCCATCATCAGTCCGAACCTGAAAACTATGGATCCGCGCATTTTCATGCCAGAGCCCATGGGCTTATCGACGATCAAACACGCTTAATTGCATTACTCATACCCTGGAATTCTTATGCGTTATTACTCAACCATTCTTGCAGTACTGGCCTTGGCTAGCAGCCTCATCCTGGGAGCGAACCAGGCGGCGGCACAATCCGCTGAGGCCGGTGTTTCGGCACCACTCAATGGGCCAGTGATTCAGCGCATTCGTGACAAGCAAACGCTAACGATTGCCTACGACCCGAACCAGTCCCCTTTTGCTCTGACCGGTGACGATGGCCTGCCGACCGGTTACACCGTAGACCTATGCAAGATTGTTGCTTCACAATTAGTGACGCAGCTCGATATGAAGCTGATAGATGTGCGCTGGATTAAAACCAATACCCGCTCCCGCTTCGACGCCATTGAATCAGGCGATGCGGATCTGGAGTGCGCCGCCTCATCGAACACGCTGGATCGGCAACGCAACTTTGCTTTCAGTCTTACAACGTTTATCCAGGGTGCGACATTTGCCGTTCGCAACGACGCGAACCTGGAAAAACTTGATCACCTGACGGATAAGAAGCTGGCTGTTGTGCGCAATACCACCACCAGTAAGCTGATGAAACAAGCGATTGCCAGCGGCCAGATGCAGGCCACCCTGATTGAAGCCAAGAGTTTCGAAGCCGCCGGCAACATGCTGGCGAATAAGGAAGTTGATGCCATTGCCGGTGACCGCCTGCTCATGTTTGATCAGCTCATTCGTTCCAAGCTTGGCACCCGCTTTCGCATGCTGCCCCAGGACTTTGCGCCGGAGTATTACGCCATCATGATGCACAAGGCAGACCCGGACTTGCGTTGGGCGGTAAACGCCACGCTGTCACGCACGTATCGCACCCCGGTGATTGGTGAACTCTACCAACGTTGGTTTGGATCTCTGAATCAACCCGCGCAGTTGATGGAAGCCCTCTATTTCACTCAGGCCTATCCGGAATAAGAGAAGTATTTAATACAACCAAAGTATCTACGGCTAGAATGAAATGATGACCCAACCAATCTCGATAACGCCTGACAACGGTGCCCCCAATGCACTGGCTGATTGGCATTGCGAGGGCGGTGTCGCGACGCTCAGTCTATCGGGTCATCTGAATGCCCATACGCTGAGCGGCCTGTGGTCTAAAGCGAAAGATGAGCAATTAGCCTGGCTGGCACAGTCAGGCGCAAACAGCCATCTGACGATAGACCTCCAACAGGTGACCTACCTCGATGGTGCAGGCATTGCGTTCCTTATTGATCTGGAGCATACCCAGGAAGCGGCTAACAGCAAGCTGACGCTGGCTCATCTGGATGCGCGGTATCAACCGCTGATTGATCAATACCAACCCATCGAATCACTCTTTCCGACGCCCGATACAAACCACCATGCCCATACCAGCCTGATCGAACGCATAGGTCGTGGTGCTTATGAACTTGCTGAAGATGCAAAACAACAAACGGTTTTTATAGGTCAAATCGCCAGCAGTATTGGCTGGGCAATTCGCAACCCGCGCCAGGTGCGCTGGAATGACTTTATAAACGTGGCCGTAGAAGCCGGTGTAGCGGCTCTACCTATCGTATCGCTCGTGGCTTTTCTAATTGGCGTGATTCTGGCTTTTCAATCGGCGATCGGTCTCAAACAATTCGGCGCCGAAACCTTTGTGGCGAATCTGGTGTCTTTATCGATCTTTCGCGAACTGGGGCCACTCATGACAGCGATATTGCTGGCGGGTCGGTCTTCAGCCGCCTTCGCCGCCGAGATCGGCACAATGACGGTTAACAACGAAGTCGATGCGCTGGTTACCGGCGGCATCGACCCGATTCGTTTTCTGGTGCTGCCGCGCATGCTGGCGGGGCTTCTGGTTGCACCGATTCTGTCGTTGTTCTCCGATCTGATCGGCGTGTTTTCTGCCTCTCTCACCATGCTGGCCTACCAGATTCCCTTTGTGACATTTTACGAAGCGGTACTCAAAACGATTCACGTGAATGACGTTTTGTCAGGACTGACTAAATCATTGCTCTTTGGCCTGATCATTGCGGGGGTTGGCTGCCTACGTGGCATGCAAACCGGGACAGGCGCAGCGGCTGTGGGCTTATCGGCAACGCGGGCGGTTGTGTCCAGCCTTATTCTGATTGTGATGGTGGATGGTCTCTTCGCCTACATCTCATACAAGACCGGTTTCTGATCTCATGCCAGCCAATCAGAACGCTCACGCTGAAAACATCATTGAGGTGACTGACCTCACCGTGGGCTACGGCAGCAATATCGTGCTGCAAAATCTGAACTTTTCCGTGAAGCGTGGCGAAATCTTCGTGATTCTGGGCGGTTCGGGGTGTGGCAAATCCAGTCTGCTCAAAAACATGATCGGTCTGTACGACCCACCTCGAGGTTCTGTACTGATCGAAGGACAAGACATCGTCACAGCCGAAGGCGATGCCCGGCAGCAGATTCTGACCCGCTTTGGCGTGATGTATCAGCAAGGTGCATTATTCGGTTCAATGAACCTGCTTGAAAACGTTCGTCTGTTTCTCGAGGAATACACGCAGCTCAGCAATGATGAAATGTCGCTGATCGCACGTTGCAAGCTGGATATGGTGGGTTTACTGCCATTCGAATCCTTTATGCCTTCAGAAATCAGTGGCGGCATGCAGAAACGTGCAGCCATTGCACGCGCCATGGCGCTTGATCCCGATATTCTTTTTCTGGACGAACCTTCTGCGGGCCTCGACCCGATTACTTCGGCCGAACTGGATCAAACCATACTGTCGATTTCGCGCAATCTGGGGATTACTTTTGTGGTGGTTACCCACGAACTGCCCAGCATCTATACGATTGCCGATCGCATCATCATGCTCGACAAAGACACCAAGGGCATTATTGCCGAAGGTGATCCGCGCTGGTTACGGGAACATAGTGACAACCCGCAAGTGCGTAAATTTTTTAATCGGGGCGCAGACACAACGTCTGATAGCAATCCGCTTCAACCTCTAACTCAACCGGCCTGAACAGCTTATGTCCAACCGAAATAGTGCTCAATATTACCGACTCGGTATCTTTGTACTCATTGGTGCTGCGGCGCTCGTTGCGCTCGTGCTCATTTTTGGCGCCAAGAATCTATTCGCGAAAACCATGACTGTGGAAACCTACATCAAGGAATCGGTTCAGGGCCTGGATGTGGGCGCCCCGGT
>JBDLTI010000091.1:0-3606 GCA_039805865.1 Pseudomonadota bacterium
TCATGGTGTCTTTTTATCAGATCAAATCAGTTATTGGGTTTGCCATTCGTCCAGCACACGCGCCACACCCTGTTGCCATTGTGGCAGCTTCAGCGCAAAACTACGCTCTAACAGATGCGTATTCAAACGGGAGTTCTGCGGACGTTTCGCCGGCAGCGGATAGTCTGATGCAGGAATCGGTTTGAGCGCCGCCTCGTCAAGTTTGAGGGCAACCCCTTGCTGGCGGGCACGATCAATCACAAATTGCGCGTAGCCATACCAGCTGGTCTCACCCGCAGCAGCCAGGTGATAGGTGCCACCCGGTGCACGACCAGACAGCACATCGCGCAGCGCATGTGCGGTGACATCAGCGATCAATTCTGCGGACGTTGGTGCACCGATCTGGTCATCAATCACATTAAGCGCACCGCGCTCCTGAGCCAAGCGCAGAATCGTGCGGGCAAAGTTGCCACCACGTGCGGCATAGACCCAGCTTGTCCGGAAAATCAGGTGACGGCATAGCGCATCACGGATTTTGTTCTCACCTTCCAGCTTGGTGCTGCCATACACGCTGAGCGGGTTGGTGATGTCGTCTTCGACATAGGCATCTGTTTTGGTGCCATCAAAGACATAGTCGGTGGAGTAATGCACCAACAGTGCGCCCATCTCCCGGGCATACAGCGCCAGTTCGGCAACGGCATCCACGTTGATGCGGCGTGCGCCTTCACGATCTTCTTCTGCTTTATCCACCGCGGTATAGGCTGCAGCATTCACAATCACTTCGGGCTCGTATTTTTCTAAAACAGCCTGAATCTGAATCGCGTTAGCCAGGTCACACTCACTGCGGTTGAGCGACGTTAGCTCGCCCAACGGTGCGAGCGCTCGTTGAAGCTCCCAGCCAACCTGCCCATCTTTGCCTAGCAACAGAATCTTTTTGTAGAAACCCATGGTTGTCATCCAATGCGATTAGGCATCTTCCGTCGCGTAATGGGCTTCAACCCAACTGCGGTATTCACCGCTAGTCACGTGTTCGACCCATTCCTGGTTGTCCAGATACCACTGCACGGTTTTCTTGATACCGGTCTCGAAAGTTTCCTGCGGTTTCCAACCCAGTTCTTTTTCCAGTTTGCGTGCATCAATCGCGTAACGGCGGTCGTGACCCGGGCGGTCCTGAACGAAGGTGATCTGAGTGCTGTAGCTCTGACCATCAGCACGCGGTTTGAGTTCGTCGAGGATGGCGCACAGGGTATTCACAACATCCAGGTTGGCCTTTTCGTTCCAACCACCGACGTTGTAGGTTTCACCCAGTTGGCCTGCTTCGAGCACACGGCGAATGGCGCTGCAGTGGTCTTTGACATAGAGCCAGTCACGAATCTGCTGGCCGTCGCCGTAGATAGGGAGTGGTTTACCGTTGAGTGCATTGAGGATGCAGAGCGGGATGAGCTTTTCCGGGAAGTGATACGGCCCATAGTTATTGGAGCAATTTGTAGTGAGTACCGGTAGCCCATAGGTGTGATGCCAGGCACGGACCAGATGGTCACTCGCCGCTTTACTGGCGCTGTAGGGGCTATTGGGTTCGTATTGGTTAGTTTCCGAGAAAGGTGGATCTTCTTTGGAGAGCGATCCGTAAACTTCATCGGTAGAAACGTGCAGGAAGCGAAAGGCAGCTTTCTCGGCTTCTGGCAGGTCGTTCCAGTAACCACGGACTGATTCGAGCAGGTTGAAAGTGCCAACGATGTTGGTCTGAATGAATTCGCCCGGGCCATGGATGGAACGATCGACATGGCTTTCGGCGGCGAAGTTGATGACGGCACGTGGCTTAGTGTCAGCCAGTAGCTTGCTGACAAGTTCGCGATCGCCGATGTTGCCAAACACAAACTGGTAACGCGGGTCACCTTCCAGCTCTTTGAGATTTTCCAGATTCCCGGCATAAGTCAGCAGATCGAGATTCACAACGGGTTCGTTGCCCTGCTCTAGCCAATCGAGCACAAAATTAGCGCCGATAAAGCCGGCGGCACCTGTAACAAGAATCGTCATAACAGTTAACCCTTAGGACTCAGTAGAAATAGGAATAACTACGGGAACACTACGTTTAGGAATCACTACCAAACAGGTCACGCGTATAGACCTTATCAGCTACATCTTCGAGCACATCGGCCATGCGGTTGCTGATGATGACATCGGATTCTTTCTTGAAGGCTTCGATGTCGGTCACGACGCGGGAATTGAAGAATTCCGCTTCGTGTAGCGCCGGTTCATAGATGATGACTTCAATGCCCTTGGCCTTGATGCGCTTCATGATGCCCTGGATGCTGGAGGCACGGAAGTTATCCGAGCCGCTCTTCATGATGAGGCGATAAACACCCACGACTTTGGGTTTGCGACTGATGATGTCGTCGGCAATGAAGTCTTTACGGGTGGTGTTGGATTCAACGATGGCGTGGATGAGGTTCTGCGGCACGTCTCGATAGTTAGCCAGCAGCTGTTTGGTGTCTTTAGGCAGGCAGTAGCCGCCGTAACCAAAGCTGGGGTTGTTGTAGTGGGTGCCGATACGGGGGTCGAGGCCAACGCCGTCGATGATCTGTTTACTATCGAGACCATGCGTGGCGGCATAGGTGTCGAGTTCATTGAAGTACGAGACCCGCATGGCCAGATAGGTGTTGGCGAAGAGTTTAACGGCTTCGGCTTCGGTGGCATCGGTAAAGAGGACAGGGATGTCCTTTTTGATGGCACCTTCTTTGAGGAGGCCGGCAAAGATTTCGGCACGCTTGGAGCGTTCGCCGACGACGATGCGGGATGGATGCAGGTTGTCGTAGAGGGCACGGCCTTCCCGCAGGAATTCCGGCGAGAAGATGAGGTTCTGGGTGCCAAGCGCTTCACGGGTTTTAACGGTGTAGCCGACAGGGATGGTCGATTTGATGACCATGGTGGCATTCGGATTAATGACCATGACATCCCGGATAACGGCTTCAATGGATTTGGTATTGAAGTAGTTGGTTTCCGGATCGTAGTCGGTGGGCGTGGCGATGATGACGTAGTCAGCACCTTCGTAGGCGTCTTTCTTGTCCAGCGTAGCGCGGAAGTTCAAAGGCTTGTTCTTGAGGTAGTCCTCGAGCTCTTTGTCTTCGATGGGCGATTCTTTACGGTTGATCTTCTCAACCTTCTCGGGAACGATGTCGAGGGCGACCACTTCATGGTGCTGCGAGAGCAGCACACCGTTCGACAAACCTACGTAACCTGTTCCGGCAATGGCGATTTTCATGCAAGGATTCCCGCTGGATAATTGCGTTCATTTTACCAGCGTGGTCTGCTATTGCAGGGCTATTTCAGGGATTTGGCACCCCTGAGCTGCCAATTACTGCATCAAAGCAAACTCTTCCGAACGCTTGGGCGGATAAGACTCCCATTCGCTACATGCCGGACAGCGCCAATAGAACTGTCGCGCCTTGAACCCGCAGCATTTACAGGTGTATCTCGCAAGGCGCTGGGTTTGTGCTTTAACGAGTTTTTTAACCAGTTCAAGATCAGCCAGTTGCTCGGCAGGCGTGACGGCAGCACGGGCCTCGAGCGCCTTATTCAGCGCGATCAGGCTCGGTGTGCGGTGTAGTTCGGCAATGGCAAAGTCAT
>JBDLTI010000092.1:0-3594 GCA_039805865.1 Pseudomonadota bacterium
GCATTGTTCAACGTGCGGCCGCGCATAAAAGCCAGTGGGGCGACTTCCAGCATCCCCTTTTCGAAGAGTTTGGTGACTTTTTCAAAGCCCATCAGGTCATACAGCGCGTCGTAAAGCGGGCGGAGATAGGGGTCTACCTTTTGCGATAAATCACCGGGCAGAAAGCCAAGCCGCTCTCCGGCCTCAACGGCGGGGCGGGTCAGAATAATCCGCTGCACATGTTCGCGTTCGAATGCATCAACCGCACAAGCGACTGCCAGAAATGTCTTGCCCGTACCAGCCGGGCCAATGCCGAAGGTAATGTCGTGTGCCTGAATGTTCTTCAGGTATTCCACCTGGCGCGGTGTGCGCCCATGCAAATCGGCGCGCTTGGTCATCAGAACGGGTGCATCGCCTACGCCCAGATCTGCATCTTCCCGAGCGATCTTTGCGGTAGGTTGATGGGCTGGATTCTGGCGCAGTTCAATGAGACCCAGCTGGACATCATCCACGCTGAGCGGCTCTTTGCTTTGGCTGGCCAGATCATAAAAGAAGCGCACCGCGCGGGCGGCACGTTCACGGCTGGTGCCCGTGCCCTGAATACGAAAATGCGCGCTACGGCGGGCGATGCTGACATCACACGCCTGCTCAATTTGATGCAGGTTCTCATCAAGCGGGCCGCACAGGCTGGCAAGCAGGTGGTTATCCACCGGCTCTAATGAAAACTCTAACGTACGTGTGCTCAAGCTTAATCCTTTAGAACAATCTCGCCGCGCAGCGTATGTGACAGCGACTCGGTAATACGTACGTCCACAAATTGATTAATCAAGCGGGCGTTACCCACAAAATTAACAATGCGGTTGTTGTCCGTGCGACCGGCCAGCTCATTGGCATCTTTGCGCGACAGGCTTTCGACCAAAACGCGCTGTACCGAACCCACCATCGATTGGCTAATGGCTTGGGCTTGTTCTTCTATCTTTGCCTGTAGGCGGGTCAATCGTTCCGATTTCACCTCGGCGGGAGTGTCATCCGACAACTCGGCGGCCGGCGTGCCGGGGCGGCTGCTGTACAGAAAACTGAAGGAGTAATCAAAGCCTACCTCTTCAATCAGCGCCATGGTCTTCTCAAAATCCTCGGCTGTTTCACCGGGGAAGCCCACGATAAAGTCGGAAGATAAAGATAAATCCGGCCGTGCAGCCCGCACCTTGCGAATCACCGATTTGTATTCTAGACCCGTATAACCGCGCTTCATGGCTACCAGCACCCGATCTGACCCAGCCTGTACCGGTAAATGTAAATGCGATACCAGCTTGGGTACGCGCGCATACATCTCAATCAGCTTCGGCGTCATCTCGCGTGGGTGCGAGGTGGTGTAGCGGATGCGTTCTATCTGAGGCATCTCGGCAATGGTCTCGATCAAGTCCGCCAGATCGGCAATGGTGCCTGCATCATCCATCTCGCCACGATAGGCGTTCACGTTCTGGCCGAGCAGGGTGACTTCCTTCACGCCCTGTGCAGCCAGCTCGGCAATCTCCACCAGAATATCGGCAAACGGGCGAGACACCTCTTCGCCCCGGGTATAAGGCACAATGCAGAAGCTGCAGTACTTGGAGCAGCCTTCCATAATAGAGACAAAAGCGGTGGCACCTTCCGTACGGGCAGGCGGCATGGCATCAAACTTCTCGATCTCCGGGAACGAGATATCAACGGCCGCCTTGCCGGTATTGCGGCGCTCGGCAATGAGTTTTGGTAAACGGTGCAGGGTCTGCGGGCCAAACACCACATCCACATACGGTGCCCGCTTCACGATTTCGCCACCTTCTTGCGACGCCACGCAGCCACCTACACCAATCACCAGGTTCGGGTTCTTTTCTTTCAGGTGGCGCACGCGGCCGAGGTCATGAAACACCTTTTCCTGCGCTTTCTCGCGCACCGAGCAGGTATTAAACAGAATCACATCCGCATCTTCTGGCCGATCAGTTTTAACCATGCCTTCGCTATCGGAGAGCACGTCCACCATTTTGTCCGAGTCGTACTCGTTCATCTGGCAACCAAAGGTTTTGATGAACACCTTTTTAGGGCCGTTAGGCGCAGCGGCGTCGGTGGTCTTGGGCGAAATCGAGTCGGATACGGGTTGTGTCATGCCAGAAGTGTCGTGAAAATCGGTAAAAATCAAGGCAAATTATACACTTGGCCTTAGTCAGACGGGGTTTTGGCTTGACGAAGCATGGGGGGGCGATTAAACTTACGCCCCTTGTGCGGTGATGTAGCTCAGACGGTTAGAGCGATGGATTCATAACCCATAGGTCGGCGGTTCGATTCCGCCCATCACCACCAGCATTTCTAAAAGCCGTTGATTCTATGAGTCAGCGGCTTTTTTATTGTTGCGGCAATGCATAATAATCAGATTAAAAAAGGTTTTCTATGCTCGACGACATTAAAAAGACCCTCTGGGCTGCGGCCGACAAACTGCGCGCCCAAATGGACGCGGCTGAATATAAGCATTTAGTGCTTGGTCTGATCTTTGTTAAATATATCTCCGATACATTTGCCGCCCGCCGAGCCGAACTAGCGCGTCGCTTTGCCGACCCCAAAGACGAATACTTTCTCGACGGTGCGGATGCCACAGAGATAGACACCGAACTCGAAGAGCGCGATTACTACCGAGAAGTGAACGTCTTCTGGGTGCCCGAAACCGCCCGTTGGGAAGCATTGCGTGCTGCCGCCAAACAACCTGATATCGGCAAACAGATCGACGATGCGCTCACCGCCATCGAAGCCGACAACCCCAAACTCAAAGGCATTCTCGACAAACGCTACGGCCGTGCCCAACTGCCTGACGGCAAACTGGGTGAACTGGTCGATCTCATCTCCACCATTGGCTTTGGGGATGATCCAGGTAAAGCCCGAGACATCCTCGGCCAGGTCTATGAATACTTCCTCGGCCAGTTCGCCAGCGCCGAAGGCAAAAAGGGTGGTCAGTTCTACACCCCGGCCTCCATCGTTAAAACCCTGGTCGCCGTCCTCGCCCCGCATCATGGCCAAGTCTACGACCCGTGCTGTGGCTCCGGCGGCATGTTCGTGCAATCCGAGAAATTCATCGAAGCCCACGGCGGCAAACTGGGTGATGTCTCCATCTACGGGCAGGAATCTAACCCCACCACCTGGCGCCTAGCCGCCATGAACCTCGCTATTCGCGGCATTGATTTCAACCTCGGCCGAGAACCGGGTGATACCTTCACCCGAGATCAACACCCTGATCTGCGCGCGGACTTTATCCTCGCTAATCCACCCTTCAACATCAGTGATTGGTGGCATGGCAGCCTGGATGGCGACGCGCGCTGGGTCTATGGCACACCGCCGCAAGGCAACGCCAACTACGCCTGGTTGCAGCACATGCTGTACCACCTCAAAGCCAAAGGTCGTGCTGGTATCGTGCTGGCCAACGGCTCCATGAGCTCCAGCCAGAATAGCGAAGGCGAGATCCGCAAAGCCATGGTCGAGGCCGATGTCGTAGAAGTCATGGTGGCCTTACCCGGCCAACTCTTCTTCAACACTCAGATCCCGGCCTGCCTCTGGTTCCTCACCAAAGAAAAAACCCAGAGGCAGGCCGGG
>JBDLTI010000093.1:0-3570 GCA_039805865.1 Pseudomonadota bacterium
AGAACAGCAATGCCTGCAATGCGCAGGGTCAATTGTTTGACCTGTTGATGGAGCGGTGATGCTTCCGGATCAATTTCTTCTAGCGCTTTGCCAATGCTGCCGAGCCGCGTTGCCTTGCCGGTCGCGATCACTTCGGCAACGCCCTGACCTCTCACGATCATCGTGCCGGCATAGACCAGCGCATCTATCGATAGTTTTGGCACGCTGACCGACTCGCCGGTGAGCATGGATTCATCGGCCGAGAGTTCATGAAACTCCAGCACACGGGCATCGGCCGGAACACGGTCGCCCTCGGCCAGTAACAAAATGTCACCAAGTACCACATCACGCCCTGCGATACGCGTTTCTGCGCCATCACGAATCACCAGAGCCCGTGGGCTGGATAGATCACGCAATGCTTCGAGCGCATGTTCGGTGCGCTGCTCCTGAGCGATGGTCACGCCCATAATGATGGCCACAAACGCCAGCAACACGAGCGCATCATGGACATCACCCATCAGCAGATAAACGCCACCGGCAGCCAGCAGCAGCATGAACATGGGTTCAGTCACGACTTCAGCACAAATTTTGAGCAAGCCGCGCGTTTTTTCCAACGACAGCTCATTCTGGCCGCCTGCTTGGAGGCGACGTCCGGCTTCTTTAGCCGTTAGACCGAGCGGGATTGTTTTGTGGTTCATTTGCGATAACTATCCCACAAAAAAACAAACCCGGCCGAAGCCGGGTTTGTTCTGGTTACTGAATCAGCGAAATGATTACAGTAGACCCTTGAGCAGCTTCGCCATTTCTGACGGGTTGCGGGTGACCGTGAAGCCACACTCTTCCATAACGGCGAGTTTGGCATCGGCGGTATCTGCACCACCAGAGATCAGCGCACCGGCGTGGCCCATGCGTTTTCCCGGAGGGGCAGTGACACCAGCGATGAAGCCAACGATCGGCTTCTTCATGTTGTCTTTGCACCAGCGAGCGGCTTCAGCCTCGTCCGGACCACCGATTTCGCCAATCATGATGACAGCGTCGGTATCAGGATCGTCATTGAACATGCGCATGATGTCAATGTGCTTCAGACCATTGATAGGGTCACCACCAATGCCGACAGCCGACGATTGACCCAGACCCAGCTCAGTCAGCTGACCCACGGCTTCGTACGTCAGCGTGCCCGAACGGGACACAACGCCGATACGACCCTTTTTGTGGATGTGGCCTGGCATGATGCCGATCTTGATTTCGTCAGGCGTAATCAGACCTGGGCAGTTCGGGCCGAGAAGCAGCGTCTTCTTGCCGCCCTTGGCTTCTTTTTCCTTCATCTTGTTGCGCAGCATCAGCATGTCGCGGACGGGGATACCTTCCGTGATACAGATTGCCAGATCCAGGTCAGCTTCAACAGCTTCCCAAATCGCAGCAGCGGCTCCAGGAGGCGGAACGTAGATAACCGATACAGTTGCGCCGGTTTCTGCAGCCGCTTCTTTAACGGTACCGTAGATAGGCACGTCGAGAATCTTCTCGCCGGCTTTCTTCGGGTTAACGCCAGCAACGAAGCAGTTCTTACCGTTTGCGTATTCGATACACTTTTCGGTGTGGAACTGACCGGTCTTACCGGTGATGCCCTGGGTGATAACTTTGGTGTCTTTATTAATCAGAATAGACATTCAATGCTCCTTACTTGACCGCAGCAACGATCTTGGTGGCGGCTTCGGCCATGGAATCGGCGGAGATGATCGGCAGACCAGAATCCTTGAGGATTTGTTTGCCCATGTCTTCGTTGGTGCCCTTCATGCGAACCACCAGTGGTACCGACAGATTCACTTCCTTCGCAGCAGCGACAACGCCGGTTGCGATGGTGTCACACTTCATGATGCCGCCGAAGATGTTAACCAGAATGCCCTTGACCTTGGTGTTCTTGAGCATGATCTTGAAGGCTTCAGTCACCTTCTCGGTCGTGGCACCGCCACCGACGTCGAGGAAGTTGGCTGGCTCAGCGCCGAACAGCTTGATGGTGTCCATCGTGGCCATGGCCAGACCGGCACCATTCACCAGACAGCCGATGTTGCCGTCGAGCGAGATGTAGGCCAGGTCGAACTTCGAGGCTTCGACTTCGTCGGCATCTTCTTCGTCCAGATCGCGGAAAGCCACGATTTCTTCCTGGCGATACAGCGAGTTCGAGTCAAAGTTGAACTTGGCGTCCAGTGCCTTAACCGTGCCGTTACCTTCATGAATCAGCGGGTTGATTTCGGCCAGCGATGCATCGGTTTCCATGTAGCAGGTGTACAGCTTCTTCAGCGTATCTACACACTGTGGAATCGAGGCTTCGTTCATGCCCATGCCCTTAGCCAGGGTCAGCGCCTGCTCGTCGGTCAGACCAACCAGCGGGTTAACGAAAACCGTGACGATTTTTTCAGGGGTCTTGTGAGCGACTTCTTCAATGTCCATACCGCCTTCGTAGGAGGCCATGATGGCCACCGACTGGGTTGCACGGTCAGTCAGCGCAGCTACGTAGTATTCGTGCTGGATGTCGGCGCCTTCTTCGATCAGCAGGTGACGAACCTTCTGGCCTTCTGGGCCAGTTTGATGCGTAACCAGTTGCATGCCGAGAATGTCGTTGGCGTATTGGCGCACTTCGTCAAGCGACTTAGCGACTTTAACGCCACCGCCCTTACCGCGACCACCTGCGTGAATTTGAGCCTTAACAACCCAAACTTTACCGCCCAGGGTTTCCGCTGCCTTCACGGCGTCATCGACGCTGGTGCAGTGGATACCGCGCGGCACATTTACGCCGAATTTCTTCAGGAGTTGTTTGCCCTGATATTCGTGAATTTTCATGCGCTTTCCTTGCCTTATTAGGTTACGAATATCGAACGGATTGTCCCCCACCCGCTCGAATCTGAACGTATGCGCCGAAACAGGATAAAAAGCTCAGCCCATGAGGACTTATGCCAGCGACACCCCGCTCGGATACGAAGATTCTAGCACGCAGGCGACAAAGCGCACGCCCTAAAATTCATAATTATGGACACAATCAAAAGATTGAAAATGTTATTGGGGCGGGCTTTCAGACCGGGCTGTCGACGTCCACATAGCTCACGGTAATACCAAAATGCGCGGCAATCGCCTCACCCAGCGCCTGCACCCCGAAGCGCTCCGTCGCGTGATGGCCGGCGGCGATATAGGCAACCCCAGTTTCCCGCGCCAGGTGCACCATGGGCTCTGAGACCTCGCCCGTCACAAACGCGTCCGCTCCAGCCGCGATAGCCGCCTCGAAATAGCTCTGCGCACCACCCGTGCACCAGGCAATACGACCAATCGGCTGTTCCAGTGATTCCGCCAGAACAAAAGGCGGGCGTCCGAGGGAGTTTTCCAAGTTCGCAGCTAACGTGGCAACCGTTGCAGGCGCTTTGGGCGTTCCTATGCACCCCAATCCTTGCTCACCGAATATGCCTGTCTGCTGCCAACCAAGCGTTTTGGCCAGACCCACGTTATTGCCAACTGCTGGATGCGCATCCAGCGGCAAATGGTAGGCATACAGATTAATATCGTTGGCCAGTATGGTTTTAAGCCGATTTCGCTTGATGCCTG
>JBDLTI010000094.1:0-3546 GCA_039805865.1 Pseudomonadota bacterium
CCAACTAGTTTTTTAAGTTTCACTTTGTACGGTTGGTAACAATATATTCACACAGTGAATTAAGGCATTTGAAGATTTTTGCGTTGTCTGGACTGTCAGCCTTAATCTGTAGACCGTATTTCTTGGAAGTGACGAGTGCTACTTCAAGAATGTCAATTGAATCCAATCCAAGACCATCGCCATAAAGAGGGGCCTCCGGGTCAATTTCTCCAATAGCAAGGTCTAGGTTGAGTGCAGCAATAATTGCTTCGGCGACTTCGTTGCGAAATTCTGTTGTAACTGGGGGGTTCGTCATTGCATGCCTTTCAATGTGTCCCTTTGAATGCTAAAACGGCGTTGCTGCCTCCAAATGCAAAGCAATTGGATATCGCGCCTTTTACGCTCGTGTTTTTGATGCTCTGTCCCACGATATGCATCACGCCTTCGCACTTGGGATCAATGTTGGTGAGGTTGGCAGTTGGTGGCAGTGCATCCTGGCTTAGGGCGAGTACCGTAATGACAGCTTCTATCGCGCCCGAAGCGCCCATAAGATGGCCGTGGGAAGACTTCGTCGCGCTTACCGGAAGGTCAGGCGCATGAGAGCCAAAAACTTCTTTAATTGCGGAGATCTCAATCGGATCGCCTTCCAGGGTTGCAGTACCATGTGCGTTGATATATCCAATGTCCTGCGGCTGCAGACCTGCGTTGGTTAAGGCCATATGGATGGCTTTGACTTGGCCGTTTTGATCGGGACGAACTAGGTTCTGATGATCGCAATTCGCACCGAAACCGCCTAACTCACAAATAATTGGGGCACTTCGCTTAACAGCATGATCCCAGTCTTCCAGAATGAGGGCTGCAGCACCTTCGCCGAGAACTAATCCAGATCGCGTGCTATCGAAAGGTCGGCAGGCGCTCGCTGAGGTTTCTGCGTTGCCAGGGGATAGAACACGCATGGCTTCCCACGCACGGAACACGCCATAAAGGAGTGGATTGTCTGATCCTCCGACAACCATGAGGTCAGCTTCACCCTGTTTGATCTTATTGAATCCTTCGCCAATAGCTGTTGCAGCTGAAGCGCAGGCAATGGAATAGGTCATGCAGCTAGCGCCTAAACCAAGTTTGATGGCGATGTGTGAAGAACAAGCGTTATTCATTCCCAATACGACAGACATTGGTGGAAGGCGTTGCTTGCCGTTTTTCCACATTTCCCGAAGGCCGTGCTCGTAGGCGTGGGTGCCGCCTAACGCCGTACCCCAGGACACACCCCATCGGTCGTTTTCCTGTTCTGGGTCGATCGGCAAACCGGCAGCCGACCACGCATCTAATACTGCTGCAACGCCTAGCTGCGAGTAGCGATCCATGCCGCTCGCTAGCGCTTTTCCAATTGTGCGTTCTGCTGAGAAACCAGTGCAATGTAAAGCTGGTGCTGCAATCGCTTTTGGTTGCTCATCACTTTGGAAGAATGTGATGCTGGATTGACCAAGCAGGATGCGATTGAAGAAATCCTGGGTGCTGCCACCTTGTGGGTCGACAATTGAAACACCGGTGACGGCTACGCGACGCATATTAGTTCGCGCTTGGGTTTTCAGACAGGTATTTCTCGACGACAGAGATGAGCTCACCAATCGTCTTGGGGCGCTCATCAACATCAGGAAGGCTGATATTCAGCTTTTCCTCAAATTCGAAGAGCAGTTCGAGTTGCGTCAGTGAGTCAATGCCTAGCTCTTCTAGGGAGGCTTCAGGCGTGATCTTTTCTGCTGGAATTTCTGTGCGTTCCAGCAGAAAATCGCGGAGGATTTTTAATGAAGTTTCGTTGGTCATTTGATTTCACTTTCAACTACTTTGATGACAGTCCCTCGAAGTACCACTCCAACGACCACGTAACCGATGCTGCATACATATTGGTCGACGCTAGGACGAATCATCTTGTCGTAGTAGCTTTCAATGCCAACAACCGCATTGCCGCCTTCTTTTAGGGCTCTGTGCTGTAATTCTTCAACCGCATCAATGAACGTCGATTCGCACACCGCTTTCGCTTTGTTGTTTAGCAAGGGGTATTTCTTGTTGGTTACCCACGTGCCCAACTTTTTTTCAGCATGAGGATGTTGCTGATCGGCAAAGTAAAGCTTAACGCTTGGGTCTAGGCGAGATTTGGCTTCATTGGTTGATAAAGCTTCCTGGATGTTGAATAGACGCAAATCATCCTTGGCAATGGCATTACATGAGAATACCAGTACAAATACGGCCGGAAATGATGCTAATAACGCTCTAATTTGCTTAGAAATCTGAAGTGTTGCCATGGTTTCGCCCAAACACGTATTGTTTATGGGGATTTTACCCTATGGCAAATGCATTTAGAGAGGGAGTTAGCCTTTGTTTAGCCCAAAGGCTTAGCATCAATCTGGTAGCGCACTTCGGTGTCAGAGATGCGGCCTGATCTTGGGTTGCCGATGGTCGCCAGGGGTGTTGCCAGGCCGGCTAGGCCGGTATCCGGGCCGCCCGGAAGCATAAAGCCTGGGCCGTAGTGGTAACCCACCCAGTTCATTTCCCAGAAGCCAAAGAGCTTTTTACGCAGGTTGGTTAGGCGGGCATCGGTGGCCGATAGGCCTTCTGCTTGTTGAAGACGCACAACATCACCCGGGTCTACCGGCGTCCAGCCGTAACCGGGCGTGTGGAATTCGGCGCGGACCCGTTGGTCTCTGGTGACGTTACCTGTGGCACCTAGTTTTGAGTTGAGACGCGATTCGCCAATGATCTGTCCCCAGACAGCGCGGGCCGGTATGTTGAGGGCGCGGCACAGGTTAACAAAGGCGATGGCGACATCTTCACCTTTGCTGCTCAGGCAGGCCGTACGCGGCGGCAGGGCGATTTCGTAGGCGCTGCATTGGCCAGAGAGCGCTTTGTCGAGCACCCAGTCGTATAGGGCGCGGGCACGGGGTAGGGGTTCGATGATACGGCCGCTGACTTCATCGGCCAGGTGGCGCAGACCCTCGCTGGTGCCACGGTAGCCGGTTTCACGTACGTTGCGATCGAGCTCTTCTTCCGATTCGTGAAAGAAGGTTCCGCGCTTGGTAATGTCGAACTGGCGGGTACGGGTTTCTACCCGCATGGTGAGCGTAACGTCCGGCGTGTGTGAGCCGCTTTCCGCCACAAACACATGGAGCTGGCTGGCTGGATCAAAGCGGATACCCGCCTTGCCACCGCCGGACCAGGTGATGGAGGTCATCTGCTGCCAGGGGGTATCCATGGGAATGGGGATCCACAGCGTGGCATCGTCGCCATGGCTGGTGGAGGAGACATCAATGCTCAGTTCATAGGGGCGCCATACGCCGCCGCTCATGGCCAGTTCTGGTGCGAGTTTGGCGGGTACTTTGATGGGCGCTGGGCCACTTGGCGCACGCAGACCGCTGCGGCTGGATTTCTTGAGGCCGCTGCCGTTGCTGGCGGCTTTCTTTTTAGGAGCAGCAAATGCTGCGCCGGAGGCCAGCAGGCCCCCGAGCAGGAAAGTACGACGTTTCATGCGGTCTATAGTACCTCAGACGCAAAATCGGCGAGGCGAGAACG
>JBDLTI010000095.1:0-3514 GCA_039805865.1 Pseudomonadota bacterium
CGAGTTGCTGGGCGTCCCAGTAGTCGGCGCGGTAGATGGCACGGGCGAGATCGGACGGCATCTCGCGCATGGGGCCGGTGTAGCCATGCCGACGGGCTACGGCTTCGGTGATGCCGTAGCGGGTGGCGCCGCCAGAGTCGGCCGGATCGTCGCTGAAGCCGCCCTCGATGCCGAGCAGGTCGGCGATGGCGGCGTCGAAGGCGTCAGTCACGGCGCCACCCAGGCAAGGAAGCCGGTGATCAGGATGCCGAGCGCGCAAACGAAACAGATGGCCAGGGCGAACGGCACGAGGCCGAAGGTGTCGTCGTCCTCGATCATGTGCGCTTCATTTCCTGCCGCCCATTTCAGTCCGGTCGACCTTGCTATCCATTTTGTCTTCGATTCGATCCAGCTTTGTGAATAGCGCCTTTGCCAGTTCCTCAAATCTGGAATTTGTTACATAGCTGCCAGCCACAAGAACCTCTATCTGCCCTACCTTTTCCGCCAGCGTTCTATCGGCATCCCTCAGTTCTTTCAGACCGTTCCATACCGCAGTCAGCACGAACCCGCCTAGAAGGCCAGCCACGCCGACCACGATATTGAATAGAACCTGCGCCTCGCCGTTCATTATTCTCCCCTTAAGGTGGTGCTTCAAGAATCGGATCAGGATCGTTCCCGTCCGGCCTTCCAGCATCGGCAAACTCAACCGCACGATACCAATACCAAGCCCGGAACGACCCCATGCCACACGCTTTCAGATGCTCCCTGAAAAACTCATTCACCCTGTCCTGCCAGTCGTTGTAACTCAGCATTTCCAAGTGCATTGCTTGGCAGAATACGTCATGCACCAAGGACGGCGACATGGAATCCTTGGTGTCTATCGTCGGGCCACTAGCACCATCCCACGCATAGCCCTTCTTGATCCTCAGCCGCCCGGTTTTCGAGAGCGTGAAATATTCATGCGAGACAGTCGCCTTGATGGGCGTCTGAATCGAGTAGTTCTCGGCCAACTGGTACTTGTAGCCTTCGCGGTACTTCATCACTTCGCCTTCCACGCCATAGCCCCACCCACGCCCAATCCGCCGAGGATCATCTGATACATGGTGATGAGCGGTTCCATCGGCGTGTGCCCGGTAATCGCCAGCGCCGTCCAGCAAGCCATGATGCCGGTTGCGGCGAGGAACTTCTCCCGGTTCGAGAGTTTTTTCTTGTCGACCGACTCGACGAGTCCTTCTGCAAACTCCTTAACCCTGCGCTGCTCGTCCGTGAATGTGGTTTCGCTCATGATTGGCTCCTTATTTCAGTATGTTTCGCATCGCTATTAGCATGTCAGCCCAATATTCGCAGCACAACTTCTTGCGCCAGGGCCTTGCATGGTAGTTGCTCCGAAGAACACATTTCCCGTCAGGATCATTTGGCCTGTTCCGTTGTAGAGAAACGTGGAGCCAAATTCGTTTCCTTTGAAAATCGTTGTATGATGGTTCGGAATTGATACTGGCGCGGAGAAAACGCTATCTGAAATGATTAAGACGGATGTGTTCATTGCGCCGTCCGCAACGTAGATGCTCAACTGATAAGGGCCGCTAAAATCACTCTGAGTGATGTGGTTCTCAGCAACCTGCCCGTAAGTTCCTCCGGTGACGCCTTGATAGAATCCTACATTGGTTGCCTGCGGCCATGAATTAGCCTTGATGCGAACGTACCAATTAGCGCCGGTGGACTTAATGCTGCCGCCGTTAGTACCCCAACCATTGATATAGAGATGTTCGTAGAATCCATCAACTCCGGCTGTATCAAGCGCCCAATAGCCCCCCCAAATCCACGAATCGCGCAGAATGGCGGGAACATTTTGCTCAACGCGCACACAGTTATTGACTGCCGCCGAATTCTCGTAACAACGAACCCACAGATCGCGGAAGCCACCGTAAGCCACGTTGTATTCCATCTTGATCGCTGTATAGTCTCCGGCTGTCTGCAACATGGTCGCTCTAGCACCAGACCCCCACAACGTCACGCCGCCTTTGATAACTAGAGTCGTAGAAAGTGGATATGTGCCGGGAGGTATTTGAATAATTCCGCCTGGAACAAGGCCAGCGCCCGGGGCGTTGAACAGCGCGTCTATCTGACACTGGAGGGCCGCAACTGCATCTTGCCCAGGAACAACCCCGCCGCAGCCATTGCCCGGATTGGCTGCGTTGATCCACGGGCCAGATGACCCGCCGCCTGTGATATATGGCTGCACCATCGTCGCGGCCTGCTGCGGAGTAATTGCCGATGGCGTTGCGCTCGCTATACCAAGATTGCCGACAAACCCTCGGGGAATTGGTGAAAGCGTTACCTGCGCAGACGCGGCAACGGAAAAGAGCAAATATATAACCGCAATAAATCTTTTCATGACAACTCCTTTGGCATTACGTTTTTAAGTTCTTCGGGCGTTGCCGCTGCGTCAATCGCCGGGTCTGCTGTTACGTCCCGCAACTTTTGCTTTTCAGCGGCAATTCGCTGCTTCTCGACAGTATCGCCAGACTCGTCCGCCAACATGTAAGCCACATCAAGTAAGGCCAGTTTTGGCGCACGCATCCGACGCAAGTTTTCTTTGTGTATTTCACGTGCTTTATACATGTCATGCTCGATAGAGCCGACGCCTGCTTTCCATGCGTTTCGGAAGGTGCGGTCTGCCGGAACTTCTCCTGGATCAATCTGCCGAAATGACACAACCGACCAGGGCACAACAGATTCAAGTGCTACAGCCGCTTCCTCTGCTGTGTCATGTTTGGAGCTATAAATCGACAACCCGCCGTCGTTCCTAGTGACTGCTATAATCATCATTGATCTCCTGCGGCCATTAAGGTGAAAACTGCAACATCGCGCAATGTGTTGGCGTGGTCGACAAACGCCAGCTCCCACGCGCCAGATGTGCGGCTTCTGGTTACGCAAAATGCGTAATTCGTCTCCAGCCCGCCCATCGCCACGGTGCTGTAATGGGGATTTGCAAACGCGGTATCCCATGTAACCGTGGTCAATCCAGTTCCATCGTCGGATATTCCAGAGACACCCACATCGCCTGCTATGGCCGGCGTACCGACCATAGTTGCGATGCACCACGCCTTCAGCGCGTATGGGGAATACTTGATTACGCTTGGCGTGGCGAAGACAGAAGACGATGCCGCCGCCTCCATTTGCGCTTGGGATGCAGCCGAAACCTCAATCGCCTGCTTCACCCTCTCAGCAGTCCAGAGTCGCGCCGTGGTATCCGTGCCAGCTTCGGCCACCGCCTGCGACACGATAGCCGGATGCATAGCAACAGGAACGATATCCACATGCAGCGTACCGTTGCCGTCCTTGCTGAAGAGAACCGTATCGCCAGCCGCGCAGGTATAACTCGCCCCGCCCTTGATCGGCATGTTTGTCACGTGATATGTCAGCGGCCATGCGCCTGTTGGGTAGCACAAGACTACCTGCCCGTTGTTGATCGTCACGCCGGTTGTCGCTGTGGTGCCGGTGATGCGTACAAGGTTGCCGGTCGCAGCAGTCA
>JBDLTI010000096.1:0-3313 GCA_039805865.1 Pseudomonadota bacterium
CCGTTGCCACAGTAAATGGTGAACCCATCAGCACAGCCATGTACGAGCAGAATCTGCGTGCCAACCTAGCTCAGGGTATTAAAGACTCCCCGCAGTTGCGTCAGACCGTCAAGGAAGAGCTCATTAACCGCGAGTTGCTTGCGCAATACGCTGAAAAATTGGGGATTGATAAAACCCCCGAAGCCAAGCTCCAGCTTAGCCTGCTCGGTCAGACGGGCAACACCATGCAGTACAAAATTTCTGTCATTGTGGTCTCAACTGCGAGCAGAGCCCGTTGGATAGCAAACGTAGCGCTAACTCCTGAACATAAAGTAAACCGCACCCAATAGGCATAAGCCAGCCCAGATGTAATCGGTCTTGAAGGGTTCGTCCATATAGAAGAGGGCGAACGGGACAAAGACACTGAGCGTGATAACTTCCTGAGCAATTTTGAGTTGTCCCAGCGAAAAGTATTGGTAACCAATACGATTCGCCGGAACTTGCAACGTGTACTCAAGCAGCGCAATCAACCAACTCACCAGCACGGCAATCCACCAGGGTTTAGCCGATAGGTTTTTGAGGTGCGCATACCAAGCAAATGTCATGAAGACGTTGGATAGGGTGAGCAGCCCGATAAATGAGAGTGAGCCAGTGAATGGGTTGAGGTTGATCATGCGCTTGGATGCAAATCAGCCTACCTTGGGTAGGTGCGCCAGTGAAGAAGTAATGGCTTCAGCCGGGTAGTCAAAATCTTCCAGTTGGTTCGAGAAGTATTTGTCGTACGAGGCCATGTCGAAGTGGCCATGGCCGGTAAGGCCGATGAGGATGGTCTTCTCTTCACCGGTGGCTTTGCAGCGCAGTGCTTCATCAATCGCGCCACGAATGGCGTGACAAGATTCCGGGGCGGGAATAATGCCTTCGGCGCGGGCAAACTGGACGCCAGCCTCAAAGGTGGCGACTTGCGGCACGGCAATAGCTTCCAGCATTTTTTCATGGAAGAGCTGTGAGACCAGTGGCGAGTCGCCGTGATAGCGCAGACCACCTGCATGAATACCTGGTGGCATGAAGTCGTGACCCAGGGTGTACATCTTCATGATGGGGGTGTAACCCGAGGCATCACCATAGTCATAGGCGTATGCGCCTTTGGTGAGCGTCGGGCAGGAGGTGGGCTCTACAGCGACGCAACGCAGGTTGGCAGCGCGTTTATCACCGGCGGCCTTGTCGGCTAGGAATGGGAAGGCGATGCCGCCAAAGCTGGAGCCGCCACCGCAAGGCCCAAAGATCACATCCGGGTAGAGGCCGGCTTTTTCAAATTGTTTCTTGGCTTCGAGGCCAATCACGGTTTGATGCAGCAAGACGTGGTTGAGCACAGAGCCTAGGGTGTAGCAGGTATCAGGCTGCGATGCGGCTTCTTCAACCGCCTCTGAAATGGCGAGGCCCAGTGAACCCTGACAATTAGGGTCTGCGGCCAATGCGGCGCGGCCGGCATTGGTCATGTTGGTTGGGCTCGCAAAGACTTCTGCGCCCCAGGTTTGCATCATTGAACGACGGAAGGGCTTTTGTTCGTAACTCACCTTCACCATGTACACGCGTACGGGCAAGCCAAACATTTGCCCGGCAAATGCGATGGATGAGCCCCATTGGCCAGCGCCCGTTTCAGTAGTCAGCCGCTTGGTGCCGGCGAGCTTGTTGTAATAAGCCTGTGGTACCGCCGAATTAGGCTTGTGCGATCCGGCGGGTGAGACCCCTTCGTATTTGTAGTAGATCTTGGCAGGTGTGCCGAGTGCCTGTTCCAGGCGAAGGGCACGGCAGAGTGGGGCGGGGCGCCACATGGCATAAATCTGACGCACTTCTTCCGGTATTTCGATCCAGCGCTGGGCAGACATTTCCTGCTCCAGGATCGGGCCGGGAAAAATAGCGCCCATCATTTCAGGGGAAACAGGTTGGCCATCCGGGCCTAGTGGGGCGGATGGTGGGTTGGGCATGTCCGCCACGATGTTGTACCAGTGGGTAGGGATCTCGTTCTGGTTCAGATTAATGCGCAGTGGCGTCATGCGTCTTGCTCCTGATTTAGATATCCGCACATTATCCACCTCGTATAATGGACATGCAAAACTCTAAGGAATGATGATGGCAACACCCGTAGCAGAACAGGCATTACTTTTGGCCAAACAGATGGGCATTGAGAATCCGTCTGCAGAAGTGATTGAAACCTACACCCGGATTCTGGCCAGAACGTCTTTAGTCGTGCCGCTGGGGCCGACCCGTTCTACGTTGCGTGGTAATGCCGAAGACAATCGCGAGTATCCGGATGAAAAGGATTACACCTTTTTTAAAGAAATGCTGGAGAAAACGGCGATCAACGAGTTTTTCCAGAACGATGCGTGGGGCCCGCATCGGGTATTGATGGATATGGTTGCGCTGGATGATCAGCACAGCGTGCCGGCTTATCGTGTGTTCTGGAATGAACGACAGGGCTTTCTGTCTGCGCATAATGAGGATGTTGAAGCGTTTAAGGCAGTTGTTGAGCCAATGGTTGCTTCGGTATCCATGTTGTTGGGTGCAGAGTGGGCCAGCTGGGTGCTGGATGTCGGTCAGAAGAAGCAGTGATTATTGATTACTGGAATTTTTGAGGAGAAGTGCTTTGGGCCAACTCACTGCCAGAACACGATACCTGATTGCTGGTGTGGTTCTTTCTCTGCTAATGGCGGGGCCATTTGTAGGCGTTGCCGTATTCGCCTGGACTGAAGGTACGTTAGAGCACCGCGCCATCTTTAGCCATTACTTCCAGCAGTTATTTCCTTTGGGGATATTTCTGACGCTGATTGCATTGGCCTTAGGCTTTGCGATGCTCAATGCGTTGTTTCGTGCTTATGTAACAGGTATGGCGGCAACGGCAGAGCAACTCACTGTGATGCTAACGAGCAACCGGGAGTTACGTGTTGATGAGCAAGGCCCACCGGAGTTACGCGTAGTGATCGGTGCGATGAATCGTTTGGCAGATCAACGCGATCACAAGATTGATGAGGTGGAGGCCAGAATCGCCGAGCAGCGTTCGATGTATCAGGCGCTGTGTGATCGTTCGGCTGGGGCATCTGTGCTGGATCAGCCATTACGTTCGCTGGTATATACGGCGTTTGATACCGAGACCACCGGCTTGCAGCCGAGCCAGGGAGACGAGATTATTCAGATCGGTGCCTTGCGTGTGGAAGATGGACATGTGTGTGCTGATGAGGCCTTTGAGGCGTTAATTGATCCGCAGCGCCCGATTAATCCCGAGAGCGAACAGATTCACGGGATTAGAGATGAACAGGTTCGTGGCAAGCCAACCATC
>JBDLTI010000097.1:0-3278 GCA_039805865.1 Pseudomonadota bacterium
ATAGCGAACATATTCCGTTGCTAAATCGTTCAAGCACGCGAAGGTGAAGCGCAGACAGTGCAAGTGGCACGGCAAGCGAAACCGACAAAGTGATTGGACGATTTAAACGGAATTACTTTGTGCCTAGGAGTTCGACTTCGAAGACGAGTGTGGCATTTGGAGGGATGACACCACCGGCGCCACGTGCACCATAACCCAGTTCTGGCGGAATGGTCAGCTTACGCTTGCCGCCGACTTTCATGCCGACCACGCCCTGATCCCAACCCTTGATGACCATGCCCTGGCCCAGCGGGAATACGAACGGATCATTACGATCCTTGCTCGAATCAAACTTCTGGCCATCCGTTAGCCAACCGGTGTAATGCACCGTGACCATTTGGCCAGCCTGGGCTTCAGCGCCCGTACCCACTTCCAGATCTTCAATCTTCAACGTCATTTTCTTCCTTTCAGAACAAGCGTTCAGAGCAACACCCAGGCCTACAGCCACGGGCAACATTAAAAAACGGGCTAAAAACTGACGGCGGCGCATTAGCAGGCACAGCCATCATGAGACTTCGGCGCCCCTTCGGCATCCGGGCCTTCAATCAACACATAAGCCAGCGCGGCATCCATCGTCTGCGCATGCTGGTTGAACCACGGCACGAGCTCTTCAGCCAATCGGCGACCAATCGCAAAGTCGCCACCGGCCACCATCTGGCGCACTTGCTGCACAATCGCCAGCACGCGATCATGCTCACCGATGTGACAGCCTTTGGGCGGAAAGTTCGTGCTTTCCATCCACTCGCGTTCTTGTTCGAAGTGCGTTACCGTATGTTCGATGAACTGATCAACGGCTGCCAGCATCTCGTCATCCGGCACAGCCAGCATATGATTAATTTCGGCAATAAACTCGTGGTGCGTTTCATCCATCTTCGGATGATTCAGCGTCCACGCCTCTTGCCAGGGAATCTGTTTCGCAGCGGTACTTGTCATGGCGCTATTATCCCTCATTCCGCTGCAGGACCGCATCAATCAATAGCCCTGCTGCCACCATGCCAAATACCGCTGTAACGGTCACCAGAGACCCATAGCCGGCGCATGCGAGTGGCGCACCGCCCGTTGGATCAAATGGTTCGCAGCTATCGCCGTCCTGCACAGGGCGTTTTACCGCCTCTGTTGAATAGACCGCAGGGATGCCGAATCGGGTTTTCTTATTCCCAGCACTTTTTCCTGAATTGGCAGTCTTTAATTGTCCCGCCGGAAAACGGTGATCCCGGCGCAAGCCCGTACGCACTTTGGCCAGCAATGGATCCTGTGTCGTTTCGCTCAGATCCACCACCTGCACGAGTTCGCCACGCAGCTTGCCGCCAGCCGCGCCACAGCTAACCACTGTCTGTTTATGCTTCTTGCACCAGGCAATCAATGCAACTTTGGCCGCCACCTGATCCATCGCATCCAGCACCAGTGTTTGAGCATCTGTACCAATAAGCTTGCTCACATTGTCTGGCGTTAGAAAATCATCGACACAGCGTACTTCGCACAACGGGTTAATCAGCGCGATGCGTTGCGCCATAGCCTCTATCTTGGACTGCCCCAGACTCGGCGCGACTGCATGCAACTGACGGTTGAAATTAGACTCGGCCACATGATCCAGGTCAACGAGCGTTAAACGCCCAATGCCGCTACGAGCCAACGCCTCCGCCGCCCAGGAGCCAACACCGCCGATACCGATCACAATGGCGTGCGCCGTAGAAAGATGGTTCAGGGCCTCCGTGCCATACAAGCGGTTGATGCCACCAAAGCGCCGCTTCAGATCAATGGAATCAGACACTGGCTGCCTTTTTTTCTTCCTGTTCTTTCCAGTAGTTCAGCCCCTGTGCATTCAGATCCAGATCCGTAGAAAAAATGGCTTTGATCTCGTCATCGGGCAATGTGCAACCATGGGCGCGCACTTGATCCAGCAAGTACGCCGTCATCGCCACTTCGATAGCCTGCTTGCGCGCATCGCCCTGGCCCGGTGCCTTATTGGTGATATCCACCAGTGCATCAATACCCCGATGCAGATCGTCAGCCAGCTTATCCACTTCTGTGACTTGGCTGTAATGCGTCAAGTAAATACCCGATGGCTTGAATGAGCGCATCAGCTCGATCGATGCATGCATGGCATCCGGTTCAAAATTCACCGGTGTGGTTGTCGGGAAGATAAAGGCTTTGCCATCCACATCAAGCTCGCGATACGATAAACCGAAGGTGTCCCCGGAAAAAATGCCTTTTGCTGCATGGTCCACAATGCTGATGTGGTGACGGGCATGGCCTGGGGTATCCAGAATCTCCAGCGTGCGCTGACCCAACAATAACGCGTCACCATGTTTTCCTACCTGAATACGTGCTTCAGGAATCGGGAGCAGCTCACCATACAAGCGCTTGGCGTTGTCTTTGCCATAGACCACTTCAACACCCGCATAGAGCTTGCTCGGATCCGCCATATGGCGCGCACCGCGCTCATGCACCACCAGGGTTGCGTTCGGCAGTTTCGACATAAACAAGCCTGCACCACCGGCATGATCCAGATGCACATGCGTCAGAATCAACCAGCGTACATCTTCAGGTTTACGGCCAATCTTTGCGAGCGCTGCTTCTACCTGCGGCCAGGCACCGTTATGGGCTGTATCAATAATCGCCAACTCGCCGCTGTCTTCGATCAAATGAATGGCATCAAGAATCGGGCGGACGTAGTCCGAATCCACCGCATAAATACCATTCTTGTAATCAATCATGATCATGCTCCGCACGAATATAGCAAAAGTGAAAAAGAGTGAAGATGATAAGCCAATGCCTGCAGAAACACAGCATGTATGGGACCGCAAATAAAAAACCCACCCCTCTTATGGGAGGGATGGGTTTTTTGGAATGGGGTGCCTGGCGGTGACCTACTTTCGCGAGCGAAGTGCTCACTATCATTGGCGCTCATTCGTTTCACGGTCCTGTTCGAGATGGGAAGGGGTGGGTCCGAAAGGCTATTGCCGCCAAGCGAAGGGGGTGGTCTGTTGGGTTTTAGGTCAACAGACCGTATCTGGAGAAGGGATGCGAAGGCTTTTGGCGCGACGCGTTGTATACCGACTTTATTGTGTATGTGATTGCAGCGTACTGCTGTATTTTACTTAGAGCTTAATAACCTAATTCAAGGTTATAGGGTCAAGCCGCACGGGCAATTAGTACTGGTTAGCTTAACGTATTACTACGCTTCCACACCCAGCCTATCAACGTGGTGGTCTTCCACGACCCTTTAGCGGGATCAA